>DASQJI010000827.1:0-2721 GCA_035631175.1 Parafilimonas sp. | reverse complement strand
GCTTCAATGTTATCGCTGTATTCAGGTTTATAAGGATATAATGGGGGCTGCGATGGATCTAGCGACAATTGTGTGAGTCCGCCTGTTCTGTAGCCGCGGCTATATGTAGCAAAGAAATTGTTGTTGTCAGTTGCATGATACGCCAGCCCAAGCTTCGGCGATATAGCGCTGAAATGAACGGATGACGACGTGTCTGGTTGAATAGTAAAAGCTTCCTCGCCGTCTTTTTGATATTCTTCTTTCACTCCGAGTTTCTTGTTTTCGTAATCATACCTCATGCCTGCAATCAATTCTAATTTATTATTGATTGAATAATTTGCCTGCCCATAAAAAGCGATGCCTGTATTTTTTCCTGTAGAAGAATTGATGATGGAAAAGTTGCTGTCAGGCGCACCGAATAACAGCGCGTCAGTTCCAAAATGTGATGCCTGTTTTGCAGGATTGTCTTGCGTAAAGAAATAACTGCCAACAGTCCATTTAAATGCAGATGCACGATTGGCAGGCGATGTAAACCGAAGTTCTTCAGTGAAAACTTTTACGTTGTTCCAGTGATCGCCAAAATCATTCGCGATCGTAATTCCATCCAACGGAGAAAAATCCGCATCGAGAGGCGATTCGTAAATGCGACGATTGTGTTGCCATGAAGTCTGTGAACTGAAATTAAATGTGGTACCAGAATGATTCGCCACAAGTGAGGCATCGAGCGTATTGTCCGCCATTGTTCCCACCGCGTTCTGCGCGAGCTTGAATGGGTTTGACAACGCTTCATCAACCCCAAAAACAAGCGGAAAAGCACCATCATTCCTTGTGTCCTGGCTTTTGACATTAATTGTGAACGCCCAGCTCGCAACAGGAATAAACTTCAAATAATAATTACCGTTAAATCCATGCTGTTTGTCGAAAGAAGTGTTATTAAATTCATTTGTGTAATAGCCATCCCGTTTGTTGAACATAACTGAGCCGCCAAAAAAAAGTTTGTCTTTAATAAGCGGCGTTCTGATGCCAGCGCTATATCGTTGCAAATCGTAGTTGCCTGCTGTCAGTTCCACGAATGCATCCATCTTATTCGTCGGTTGTTTTGTAATGATGTTGATAACACCGCCCATCGCATTACGCCCATATAGAGTACCCTGCGGACCACGAAGTACTTCTATCCTTTCAACATCGGTCAACTGTGGAATATAAGTATCCAGGCTGAACTGATTTACGCCATCGACGTAAGTCGTGACCGCCGGATCATATGAAGTTGTCGTGATGCCTCTTATTGAAGTTACGTTTCGCTCGTCACCCGAATTATTGGAGAACATATTTGGCACAATCGCGGTTAACTCTTTGGCGTTCCATAACCTGTATTGTTGAACCTGCGCCGAAGATAATGACGTTACACTACCAGCGATCTTCTGCAACGATTCATCTCTTTTTTCCGCAGAAACTACCACATCGTCGAGTTGGTTTGCTTCATCTGGCAATGTTATCTGCAAGTTTTTAACCGCGCCTTCCGTTAAGTCTATATTGATGCTAACACTTGAAAAACCAATGGCGCGAACTTGCATGGTATAATCACCAAGCGGCACATCTTTTAAAGTAAACCGGCCGCTATCGTTTGATACCGTCGCGTAGTTGGTATTCAGCAGGTACACGGTCGCACCGCCAACATGGTTGAACCTGTTATCGTTTATCTCACCGGAAATATCATTTTTGTTTTGAGCCGAAGTTGTACCGAGCAGGCAAAAATTGAATACGAGTATGATGATATTCTTCATTTTTGGATGGCGATATAAGCCGCCCGCAAAACTACATCAGGGAGCGAAGAATCGACGCTGCATTTACACAAACGAAATCGGGCTGAACAAAAAATTGCTCGTTTCTAAAATATAGCGAAAGCAAAATTAAAACGCTAAGTAGGCCGGTTACCGCGATCCTTCTTTTTAGCATTATTTACAAGATATATAACCACAATTGCAACAACGGCAACGAACGCTATTAATGGAACTATCATAGGATTTATTTTCTTAAGGATTCGAATCGAATATGTGTCAACTCAATCCAAAACAAAAACCATGCACCTGTCGCAAGTCCACACTCGTATCCACACAAGGAGTGCCAGGAGATATCACCGGTAAAGCCGATCAGACTTCAATATGCATAATGCCGTCTTTTAGCCGCAACGAAAATATCTCGTATGTGCCAGTTAGCGGCATCAAAGCCGCACGCATCGGTTTGACCACAATCATTCTCTTCTCTGACTTCCATCACAGAAATTCCTAAGCGTCTTAAATACATTTAAACTTTTCGACACTCAAAATTCACAGTCATGAAAGCGACATGTTTACATACGAGCTTATTATCATGCATCATTGTGCTAATCGGGTCAGCCGCCCTGCAACCAACGCCGGCCGCTGCACAAAACCTGCTTGATCCACTTTCACAACCAAAGTTTGTAAATCCACTGCCAATTCCATCGGTAATTGATGGCCGCAATGGAGGTACATTCACCGTTTCTATAAGTCAATTCAAGCAAGACCTTGGGTTGCGCGATCCAGCCACAGGTGCTCCAATGCTTACAAAAGTGTGGGGCTATAATGGCAGTTATCCCGGGCCAACCATTGTTGCAAAGAAAAATGTACCGTTGCAATTTTACTGGTCAAACGATTTGTATGATCCCTCAACATTAAAACCGCTGCATCATTTATTGCCCATCGACACCACCATTGAATGGGC
>DASQJI010000826.1:0-10885 GCA_035631175.1 Parafilimonas sp. | reverse complement strand
GATTCTAATAAGATCCATTAGGCAATTTTTTATCAAAGTCCGCCGCATAAAATATTAAGAAAACATGCCGGTTGCCAGGTTTTAAATAAAACGGATGAAATTAAAATTGATACCATCAGCGCACGAGCTCATATCCAATATGAGGGCATTCTTTCAAATAGGTGAGGCTAAGCTCAGCTATTCGAACGAAGAACCCCTCAGGGAAGAATTATTCAGCTTTTCGCAGATGGAACGTTTTGGCAAAACCCTGGCAGCAAAACATAAATTGAGTACGAAACGCGCGAACGACCGTTTGCTTAAACGGCTTGCGGACAATGAAATGATCTTACAGGAGGTTCGCAAACTTCTCACAGATTCAATAAAAAGAAAGTACCAGCTTACACCCGCAGGCGAATGGCTTATTGATAATTTCTACCTGATAGAAGAACATATTCGTATTGCAAAAACACATTTTCCAAAAGATTATAGCGAAGGGCTGCCCCAACTTGTAGACTCTGCCGGCACACTGCGTGTATATGATATCGTGCTCCAGATAATTTCTCACAGCGATGGAAGGATAGATATTGAAAGCATGAGCAGTTTTGTGAAAGCGTACCAAACCGTTTCTAATTTACAATTAGGAGAATTATGGGCAATACCCCTTATGCTTCGGCTTGCACTGATCGAAAACATAAGGCGTGTTTCAGCAAGGATCGCTATTGACAGGGTTGACAAAAATCTTGCAGATTACTGGGCGGAACAAATGATTGAAGTGGGTGAGAAGGATCCTAAAAGCCTGATATTGATAATTGCGGACATGGTGCGATCCAATCCTCCCATGGTGAGCGCATTCGTATCTGAATTAATACGTCAATTGCGGGGAAAAGGTCCTGACCTGGCGATGCCACTTAACTGGATAGAGCTGCAATTATCAGAAAGCGGGTTAACAAGCACTGAACTCGTAAATGCTGAAAATCAAAAACAGGCTGCAGACCAGGTTTCTATAAGTAACAGCATCGGCAGCCTTCGCTTGCTGGGTGCAATGGATTGGCGTGAATTTGTCGAAACACATAGCATCGTTGAGCAAACGCTACGAGAAGACAATGGAGGCATCTATGGTTTAATGGATTTTGCTACGCGTGACCGTTACCGGCATGTTGTGGAGGCTATTGCCAAAAAAGGCGCATTAAGCGAGCATGAAGTTGCCAGCCTGGCCATACGGTTAGCACATGAAAATGTATCCAGGATTGATAAAGATGAAGAGCGCACCGCACATGTTGGTTACTACCTGGTCGGGAATGGCTTACCTCAAACAAAAAAACTCGCGAAACTGCGCACGTCCGGAGCTGAAAAGATGCGCCAGATGATAGCAAGGCACTCTTTTGCGGTTTACTTAGCTTTTATTTTTCTTATCACACTTACGATTAGTGCAGGCATTTTATTAAGAGCATATTCGGATACAAAAAATAGTTCGCTATTAGCAGTACTTGCTTTTCTTACATTATTATGCGCAAGCCAACTTGCGATTTCTATTGTCAATTTTTTCTCTACATTATTGGTCAAGCCAAATTTGTTGCCAAGGATGGATTTCTCACATGAGATTCCGTCCGGTTTCAGAACGCTTGTTGTAATTCCAACAATGCTCACTACGGTTGACGAAATAGAAAAGTTAGTTGAGGCCCTGGAGGTTCGTTTTCTCGCAAACAGGAGAGACAATTTACATTTCGGCTTATTAACCGATTTCACAGATGCAAAGCACGAAACGTTGCCTGCAGATCAATTACTCTTAGATGTTGCACAGCAAAGAATTGAGGACCTCAATAAAAAATATAAAAGAGAAAAGGATGATCTGTTTTTTCTTTTTCATCGTCCGCGCAAATGGAATTCACGCGAAAATGTATGGATGGGGTACGAAAGAAAGCGCGGCAAACTTTCAGAATTAAACTCACTGTTGCGTGGAGATCGAAAAGATTATTTTTCGCATATCACAGGTGATCAGTCTATTCTCCAAAATATAAAATACGTGATCACGCTCGATGCAGATACCGAAATGCCTTTGGGGTCAGCCTGTAAATTAATCGGAACGATGGCTCATCCGCTGAATCGTCCGTGGTATGATGAAAAAAAGAAACGGGTCACAAAAGGTTATGGCATACTCCAACCGAGGGTAGCAGTGAGCTTACCGGATATTACGGGTTCATTATACGCCCGTATGCATGGAAATGAGCCGGGCATGGATCCTTATACACGTGCATCTTCAGATGTTTACCAGGATCTATTTGAAGAGGGTTCTTTTATTGGAAAGGGGATTTACGAAGTAGACACATTTATCAAAGGGCTTGAAGGAAGATTTTTGGAAAACCGTATTCTCAGTCATGATCTTTTGGAAGGTTGCTATATCCGCTCCGGGTTAGTAAGCGACGTGCAATTGTTTGAGAAATATCCCACCACGTACAGTGCCGATATGAAAAGGCGCTCGCGCTGGATTCGCGGAGACTGGCAGATCTTCTACTGGTTGTTCCCGATTGTTCCGGGCTACGGAAGGCATCTGCACAAGAACCCGGTTTCAGGATTATCACGATGGAAAATATTTGACAATATAAGGCGTAGCCTTGTACCGCTGGCCCTTACAGCCCTATTGCTACTGGGATGGTTGGTGTTGCCATCAACTTTATTCTGGACCATAACAGTCTCGGGGATTATTGTGTTTCCAATTTTTATTACTTCCCTCTGGGATACATTGAGAAAACCGAAAGATGTCATTTTAATACATCATATTAAAAATTCTATTCGAAGTCTCGGGGATATTGTACAAAAAACTGTATTCACACTGATCACCCTGCCTTACGAAGCATTTTCCAACCTGGTGGCAATAGCACGTTCACTCTGGAGAATGCTTGTAACAAGAAAGAACTTACTTGAATGGGATCCTTCCTATGCAGGAAACGCAAATCCAAGAAGCTTATATGCCTCTTATTCTTCCATGTGGATTGAACCCTTGCTGGGTTTGGGTTTGTTTATGTTTTTAGCGATCTATTCCCCGGCGAAAGCATTTATAGCTGGCCCCATACTGCTGCTGTGGCTTATTACCCCGTTTATTACATGGTTCATAAGTAAACCTTTAAAGAAACAGGTAACCATTCTTAGCAATCAACAAAACATGTTTCTTCAGAAACTCGCAAGAAAAACATGGAGTTTCTTTGAACGTTTTGTTGTTGTTGAAGATAACTGGCTGCCACCGGATAATTTCCAGGAACAACCGGTTGAACAAATTGCACACCGCACCTCGCCTACGAACATCGGCCTCTCGCTGCTTGCCAGCTTAACAGCATGCGACTTTGGTTTCATAACTCCCGGTCAACTTATTGAACGGATATCAAATACCATAAGCACCATGGAGAAAATGGAGCGATACAAAGGCCATTTCTACAACTGGTATGATACAAAATCACTAAACTCATTATTTCCGAAATATATTTCTACAGTAGACAGTGGAAATCTCTGTGGTCATTTACTCGTATTAAAGCAAGGTTTACTTGACATACCGTCTCAAAAAATTCCGGTTGCAAAATTATTTGAAGGACTCCGCGACACGCTGCTTTTACTTACCGATACACTAAAGGTAAATGACATAGAGTTGCTGAAACAATTCACGGAGGAGTTAGAATCCGCATGCAATGCCGATTTGGTTACCGGCAGTGACATAAAAAAACACCTTGAGTCTTTAGAGAAAAACTTTCGTGTTGTTTATGGAAAACTAAATAATGACCCGCAGAGTGAAACCTTTCGGTGGAAGCAACTTCTGAATGACCAATTAGAGCATGCAATCGAACATGCACAAATATTTACTCCATGGTTTTTGTTAATGACTGCGCCGGATAAGTACGCAGATCTTGTTTCGATGAATGCAAATTCCTCCTTGATCGAATTAGAAAAAACCGCACAGGAATTACAAGCTGAAGTCAATCGTAAACAAACTTCAACCAACACCGCGGATGAAAATCATTGGCTCGAACTGCTCCAAACTGCTTTAACGAATTCAATCCACAAGGCTAACGAGCTAATCAGTGCAGCCGGAGATCTTGCACAACGATGCAATGAACTCGCTGATATGGAATGGGATTTTCTGTATGAAAAATCAAGCCACCTGTTTACGATTGGCTACAATGTGCAGGAACGGATTAAGGATGCAAGTTATTATGACCTGCTCGCATCCGAAGCAAGGTTGTGCACCTACGTGTGCATTGCACAGGGAAAACTAACGGAAGAAAGTTGGTTCGCACTTGGACGTTTACTTACAAACATAAACGGCAATTCTGTTCTTCTTTCGTGGAGTGGTTCTATGTTCGAATACTTGATGCCACTTTTAGTAATGCCGACTTACGAAAATACATTGCTTGATCAAACCTATAAAGGCGTTGTAAACTGCCAGATCCAATATGGTAAACAGACTGGCCTGCCGTGGGGAATTTCGGAGTCCGGTTTTAATTTGATAAACGCCGAATCCCATTATCAATATCGCGCATTTGGCGATCATCGCCTTGGATTGAAACGCGGCCTTGAAGAAGATTCCGTTATCGCTCCATACGCATCCGCATTAGCATTGATGGTATCACCGGAAAAAGCATGTGAGAACCTAACGCTGCTTGCAGAAAAAGGATTTGAAGGACGATACGGATTTTATGAAGCCATAGATTATACAACGTCGAGGTTAGCGCCCGGACAATCAAGTTCTACAATTTATTCATTCATGGCGCATCACCAGGGAATGAGCCTTCTGTCATTGGCGTATTTGCTTCTTGATAAACCAATGCAAAAACTTTTTGAATCTGATCCACAGTTTAAGGCGATACTTCTGTTGCTGCAGGAACGAATTCCGAAAACATCAGCCTTTTTTGCACACACAACAGACATAGCAGATATCAATTACGCAGCAAGTGGCCAGGAAACAAGAATAATCGTGACGCCGAATACATCGATGCCTGCAGTGCAGTTATTATCGAATGGCAGATACCATGTGATGGTAACGAATTCAGGCGCCGGGTATAGTCGTTGGAAAGACCTGGCTGTTACGCGTTGGAGGGAGGATGTTACCTGCGATAACTGGGGAACATTTTGTTATATACGTGATTTAAAGAGTGAAACTTTCTGGTCAAATACTTATCAGCCGACTCTTAAAAAAGCAGATAAATATGAAGCTGCATTTTCCCAGGGCAGGGTTGATTATCATTCCGTCAATAACGAAATAGAAACGCATACTGAAATTGTTGTGTCTCCGGAAGATGATATAGAAATGCGAAGGGTTCTCATTACAAACCGTTCCGGCAGTCGCAAAACTATCGAGGTAACAAGTTATGCGGAAGTTGTTCTTGCTTCTCCCGCCTCGGATGTGATTCAGCCGGCGTTCAGCAATCTTTTCGTACAAACCGAGATCCTACCACTTCAACATGCCATCATCTGTACACGGAGGCCACGCTCAGCTGATGAACAATCACCATGGTTATTTCATTTGATGACGATGCAGGGAAAAGAGGTTGAGGAAATATCGTATGAAACTGATCGGATGGAATTTATTGGCAGAGGAAACACAACGGTAAATCCACGTGCCATGCGTTATTCAGGCCCACTGTCCGGACGCCAGGGCTCGGTATTAGACCCCATTGTTGCAATTCGCTATAAAATAAAACTTGACGCCGAAGAAAAAATTACAATCGATTTGGTTACGGGTGTTGCCGATACAAAAAGCATTTGTAAAAACCTGGTTGGAAAATACCAGGATAAACATCATAAAGACCGTGTGTTCGAACTGGCCTGGACGCACAGCCAGGTAGTTCTGCGACAAATCAACGCCTCAGAAGCTGATGCGCAATTGTATGGACGTCTCGCTGGTTCTATATTATTCACCAATGCATCATTGCGTGCCGATCCGGCAATTCTTATCACTAACCGCAGGGGACAATCGGGTTTATGGGGATATTCTATTTCGGGAGATCTGCCCATTGTTCTTTTAAAAATTGAAAGCCAGGCGAACATGAACCTGGTAAAACAAATGGTGCAGGCGCATGCTTATTGGCGGCTAAAGGGACTTGCAGTAGACCTGGTTATATGGAACGAAGAGCATAACATTTACCGGCAGGTTTTTCAAAATGAGATCCAGGCACTAATTCCCGCCGAATTAAGGGACCGGCCAGGAGGCATTTTTGTAAGAGCTTCGGACCAGATATCAAATGAGGATCGAATATTATTTCAAACCGTAGCCCGTATTAATATTTCAGATAGTGGTGGCACCTTGATGGATCATGTTAAACGCAAAATACCTGCGCAGGCGATCGTTCCTTATATCAGCGCAAAACAAACTCATTTACCTTCTCTAACACATGTTCCTCTACCAAACGATCTGATCTTTTTTAATGGAACCGGTGGTTTTTCCGCGGATGGCAGCGAGTATATTATTGCCATAGATGATAAAAACAAAACGCCTGCTCCCTGGGTAAATGTGATAGCGAATCCGAATTTCGGAACTGTAGTTTCAGAAAGCGGAACTGCATATACCTGGACAGAAAATGCTCACGAATTACGGCTAACACCCTGGAATAATGATCCTGTATGTGACACAGGAGGAGAAGCATTTTACCTGCGTGATGAAGAGAGTGGCCATTTTTGGTCAACCACACTTCTTCCTGCAGCAGGTCAATCAACTTACATTACACGCCATGGTTTTGGTTACAGCCTTTTTGAACATATCGAAAATGGAATTTATTCGGAAATGTCGGTCTATGTGGATATACAGGAAGCTGTTAAGTTCTGTGTATTAAAAATTAGCAATCAATCCGGCAGGCCGCGTACGCTATCGGCTACTGGCTACACAGAATGGGTGCTTGGCGATAATAGAATGAAAACAGCAATGCATATTCATACAGAAATTGATCCTGATAGCGGAGCGCTGTTTGCAAAAAATCCATACAACACTGAGTTCTCTCAACGTGTTGCATTTTTCGATGTGGATTATTTGAAAAAATCATTCACTGCTGATCGCACTGAATTTATTGGACGAAATGGAACATTGAAAAACCCTGATGCGATGTTACGCGCAAAACTTTCAGGAAAGACCGGGCTCGCTTTAGATCCATGCGCAGCTATTCAAGTTCCTTTCTATGTAGCCGATGGAGAAGAACAGGAAATTATTTTCAGGCTCGGAACCGGAAGAGATTTTGCTCATGCAAGCGCGCTGGCCAAACAATCCAGGGGAAGCATGGTGGCACATGAATCACTTGAAAAAGTGAAAACCTATTGGAAAAATACCGTCAATGCTTTGCAGGTGGAAACGCCTGATACAGGAATTAATCTTATAACAAATGGTTGGCTCACTTACCAAACATTATCGTCACGGCTTTGGGGACGCAGTGGATTTTATCAATCGGGTGGCGCTTTTGGTTTCAGAGATCAGTTGCAGGATGTATTATCGCTGCTTCATGCAGCACCGGCACTAGCACGTCAACAAATTTTACGTTGTGCAACGCGTCAATTTAAAGAAGGAGATATACAGCATTGGTGGCATCCGCCAATCGGCCGCGGAGTCCGCACCCGCATTTCAGATGATTTTCTCTGGTTGCCTTTTGTAACCTCTCTTTATATTTCCCATACAGAGGATTTCGCAATACTTGATGAAGTGTCTCCCTTCCTTGAAGGCCGCTTGTTAAACGAGGGGGAAGAATCTTATTATGATCTCCCGGTTATTTCAAGTACATCCACGACGTTGTATGGCCACTGTGTTCAGGCTCTCAAACACGGCTTCAATTTTGGCAAACATGGGCTGCCTTTGATAGGCACCGGCGACTGGAATGACGGATTCGACAAAGTAGGCATCGAGGGGAAAGGAGAAAGCGTATGGATGGCTTTCTTTCTGTATGAGATTCTCATTCGTTTCGCAGAAACGGCGCGACTATATAAAGATGCAGCATTTGCAGATGACTGCGAAAGAGAGGCACAAGAGTTAAAACGAAATATTGATAAGTATGCCTGGGATGGAGAATGGTACAAACGCGCCTGGTTTGATAACGGAACTCCATTGGGTTCTTCAATTAATGAAGAGTGTAAGATCGATTCAATCACACAAAGCTGGTCTGTTTTATCAGGAGCAGGAAATAAAAAGCGCATATACATAGCCATGGAATCTGCATACAAAAACCTGGTGCAAAAAGATGCAGGCATCATTCAATTATTAGAACCACCTTTTGATAAATCTGATTTAAACCCGGGGTACATAAAAGGGTATGTGCCCGGCGTAAGAGAAAACGGAGGCCAATACACTCACGCCGCCATTTGGATGATCATTGCCTTTGCAAAATTGGGCGATAACAAGCGCGTTTGGGAGTTATTGAATATGATTAATCCAATTAATCATGGCAAAACTTCAAATGAAATTGGCATATATAAAGTAGAGCCTTATGTGCTTGCAGCAGATGTTTATGCATTATCACCGCACGCCGGCCGCGGTGGATGGACGTGGTACACGGGTTCTGCCGGTTGGCTATATCGTTTGATCACAGAATCTTTTCTTGGTCTGCAGCGGGAAGGAAATAAGTTAAAAATTGTTCCTTGTGTTCCGGAAGAATGGGAGTCATTTAAAGTGCATTATCGCTATAAAAACACGGTTTATCGGATTCTTGTCACACAGCAAAATAATGCAGGGAAAATGATCGTAACGGTTGATGGTGCAAACCAAGAAGACAGGAGTATTACGCTTACAGATGATGGGCAGGAGCACAATGTTGAAATTGAAATATACGCACAACGGGAGTTGCCTACCACAGTTGAAGAACAATCCCGCAGTTAACCTGCATTGTTTTTCAAACTATACTTTATACTGAAGAAATTTCTATAAGACAAAATAAATGATCAAATAAATTACTCACATTTACACACTGCCGAATTTATAAAGATCATCTGACCTTGTATCAAACCACTAAAATACAGACATCCATATGCGGATGGTACCAGGTTTATGGGTCAATGATAATCCTCAGTCCAAATACGAGTTAGAAACCTTTCCTTTGCAAAATCTCTTCAAAATGAGACCACGCAAAAACTTAGTTTTCAGGCACTGTCAGTAAAGTGTATATTGATTTGTAACCACTATGAAAGAGCTCACTATATTTCAAACGATCATTCTCATAGCTGCTGCTGTTGTTATAATAATAAAAACCGTCCATTTCATCGCCCGATTCAGGGGGAAAAAGATATACCGTTGGCTGTATTTTGACAAGGACAGCGTCTTCAGGTCAAAATCAGCGGAAAGCGTGAGACAGAAAAAGCTTCAAAACACGTTTTCACTCGTTCTGGTCGCCCTTTTTTTCTTGTTAGGGATACTCTACTTTTTAAGTTGATGTTCTCGTTAATGATCACCGAGATGCACGAAAGCTAGTACTGCCTTTCAGCGCGGCGATGCGAGGTCGATGCGCCCAAGCACATGAAGATTTAAAAATTGGTTGCTGAAAATTTAGATGCCGACGGTCGATGCTCAATTTCGAACACAACGGATATCTGTCTATCGTTACATCTTTAAGGGCTGCAAAAGGCTCGCGCGGTTGCCTTCAGTATCGGTGAATGAAACATAGTGGCCGACACCGGGGATCTCAACCGGCTCACCGAGAATATTACCACCCGCATCACGAACTCTTTTCATGGCATCATTGATATCGTCAACGGCAATAACGACTGACGGATTTGGCGCAGCACCTGGCGCTTTCTTAGGATAGAAGCCTCCATTAATAGCGCCCGGCGTTTTTACCATCCTGTGCTCGTCTGTTTCTGTTGTGCCGGCGGTTACATAATCGCCCATTTCGGGCCCGAATTTGTGCATCTGCCAGCCAAAGGCCTCTGAATAAAATTTCGTAAGGCGCTCGCTGTCTTCGTATGGCATTTCAAAATGCACTACAGGATTTTGTTTCATTGATTTTGATTTTTGTGTGGAGTGAATTTTCAGCAAAAACCTTGCTGTTTTTTGCGACCGATAAAGTTAGAAATTTAGTATGATGATCGTCGAAGATGTCGTTACCGATGGCAGTAAAATTTAATATCCAGGCTATGGATGCGTCAAGAAATTTTTGTGGGTCACGAAGGCTATAACGAAGCCACGACGTACACAATGTGTGTTGAAAAGAGTAACCGATGTGTTGTTTGTGTCTCATAATTCTTGTAAGTATCTGCGCACTCTATGCAATTACCTGTTGTATGTGTGTGGTGAATTTTTTAAACCACAGAGTTGCGCAGAGTTTATCACGGAGTTGCACAGAGCATCTGCGCTTTCCGATACCTTGCGGCTTGTCCTCGCGTTGTGTTCTTCGTGTATCCATTGTGTCCGTTGTGCTCCAACAGCCAGCGCCGAAGGGGCGAGATCTGATTAACCCCGGATGAAATCCGTCGATTAACCAATGTTGCACAGAGCATCTCCGCTTTCCGATACCTTGCGGCTCGTCCTCGCGTTGTGTTCTTCGTGTATCCATGTGCTCCAACTACCAGCCCCGAAGGCACGAAAGCTGATTAACCGGGGATGAAATCCGTCGATTAACCAATGTTGCACAGAGCATCTCCGCTTTCCGATACTTTGCACGTCGTCTCGCGCCGTGACCTTCGTGCCACCATTGTGTCCGTTGTGCTCCAATTACCAGCCCCGAAGTGGCGAAAGCTGATTAACCGCGCATGAAATCCGCGGATCAATAAATCAATATTCATTTGCAAAACGTCGCGAATTTTTAAACCTTTTTCAACAACGCATAGCATTGTTTCGCGATCTCAAGCTCTTCGTTTGTGGGGACTATTAAAATTGTTACCGGGGAATCATCGCTGTTTATTTGCCTGACTCCTGTTGATCGCCGGTTATTTTTTTCTTCATCCAGGCGGATAC
>DASQJI010000825.1:0-4513 GCA_035631175.1 Parafilimonas sp. | reverse complement strand
CCGGGTGACGATCTTCAGGCGCATTACACAAAACGATTTCCGGCTGATATTTCCTGATCACCTCGATCACCTTTCTCACATTCGTGTCATTGTCGTGAAAGAACCCATCCGGCATTGTTAGGTTTTCACGTGCGTGAACGCCCATTATTTTCGCCGCATTGGCAGCTTCGCAGTCCCTTGTTTCCGCGGTACCACGCGTTCCGAGTTCGCCGCGTGTAATGTCTACAACCGCTGTTATTTTTCCCTGTGCCTTCGCCGCGATCAATGTGCCGGAACATCCGAGTTCCACATCGTCGGGATGAGCGCCAAAGGCGAGTATGTCAACTTTCATGCGTTAAAAATAAAGAGAAAAAGTATGAGGTTTTGGGTTAGTTGGTTTATTGGTTTAGTCGGTTATTGGGATGTTTCAACTTTGACGTTATTTGGGGGAGTGATGTTTTGTCGCGAAAGTTAGTTTGGAAATTAGAAATGAAACCGACATTGACAATTCACAATTGACCATTCACCATTTCATCCGTGGCGCCCGTACATCTTTTCAACGTCCTGCACGATCATTTCCATATCATGGTCCTGCACGACCGGGTCATAGGTTTGGCGAAGGTTGGAACCGAATACTAATGCGATCGTCTGCCAGAAACCCGCATTGAATTTTCCTTTGTAATCTTCGATGATCTCGTAACAGTTGTTGCCGGTTTCGCGATAGATGAGTTTCATCAAAACTCTTCCCTGGTATACTGAAAGCTGTTGGATCTTGTCGGCAAATTCTGTTTTCAGTTCTTTTTCTTTTGATTGAATGATGGCTTTTCTTTTTTGCTTGTCAGACACGTTTACGAGCTGCGCGTTGATGTCATTCATCACTTTTGAAGCCGCGATAGCATAGGGATAGGTTACATACACGGCGTTGCGTAACCTCGTCCATTCCGCATAACGTTTCTTATAAACACCGCGAAGTTTGCCGGTTACATAGGCATCTTCAAGCCACGAACAAGGTATGGTATCTCCGTTGGCTTCCACACAAGCCTCCACCACGATCGTGTCGTTTGGCCCAAAATTTCTGAGGCCCACCGTCGGTTTATTTTGTGCTGAAGAATGCGCCGCAAAACACAGGCATGAAAGACATAGCAGTGCGTTGAGGAAAACTTTATGAAAGTGTTGCGGTTGCATAAAGGGTACGTAAATATAGAATGATTGCCATGATTTATCGTGAAACCCCAAAAAAAGTAACCTTTATGAAATGTTATTTTTGGCTGCCTGTTTTAGATTGTACGTTTTCAATCGCTGCACAATGCTTACGATAAACCCGAGGACCATGATGACGATGCCGATCCAAAGCACGTTGATAAAAGGAAACTCATACACTTTCAGTGTAATGATATCCTGGATGCCCTTATCTTCTTTTATGCCCAACTCGATCTTATTTGCATTCGCGTCAGCGAGCTTATTGAAACGAATGATGAGGTTTTGAGCAAGGACAGTATCGGGAATATTTCTGAGGCTATTTTCTTTCAAACCTACTGCCGGCATCGCTTTGTACTGCCTTCCGTCTTTTGCAATCACCGTCATATCCATTCCGACACCTACTTCGCCGGGCAGCAGTATTTTCTTTAAGTGCTCCGGATCTTTATCGACAGCATTCAGAACGATCATTCCATTCGAATAAAATGCAGTGTCGCCTGCCTTCATTTCAACCGGCCTGAATTGTGACGTATCATCCGTTTTTCCCTGTTGCCATGATGAGACATAAACAAAAATGTCGCGGTCCCAATAATGTTTTTTATCGGGGTTTGCTGAGAATCCTTCCTGGCCTTTATTATTTTCCATCACATCCGGAAAAACGGAAAACTGTTCGTTGTCATTTTTTCCTTTAAACGCCAGTTCAAAATATTTTTTTCGTTCACCGGGATTCACCGAGTCCCGTGCATAGGTAACATCGTACTTGCCCATGTCTGTCGGCGTGCCTTTGAATAGAGTAATATTTTCAGCCGGGTCTTCGTCCTTCGTCTTTTGAAACAAAGCGATGCCCGTTGTGTTTTGACTGAGCACGGTTTTCTTACTCGATGAAATTAGGATCCCAACCAATGCCAACCCAAAGCCTATGTGCGCTATTGATGCGCCTGCGGATTTCATTTTGCCTTTTAAGCCGATCCAGATATAAGATAAGTTAGCGATCACACCATATACCGCAGCGAACATTGCAATGTGAACAGCGACCATATACCCGGGACCTTTTTTATCGTAGCTGATGCCACCAAACAAACTTATGTTCAGGCTTATGACCAGCGCCATGAGTGTGGGGAACCAAAGTTTACGAAAGAAGATCTCTTTCGGAGTGTTTTTGTATTTGAGGTATTGCGTGACGGCAGTGAGTGTGCCAATGATGATTGCAATAAACACCTGCACCTGGTTATAAGAGAAAACAGGATCTTCCGGCATGGCGACATTCGTCCCGAAAATTTTATTATAAACAGGTATTGACGTTTTTGCAGTGATGATCAACGCCGATAAGAACAACACCAGCGCGCCTATGAACATCCAGAACTCGCGGCTGTATGTGCTTTCTTCTTTTTTGATCGAAGGGATCGATCTTCTGCGATAGAAATATAAGATCATCGCAGGCACGAAAAACAGCAGAACAAAGCAAACAAGTTGTATCGTCATGTCGGCTCCCGTGAATGCATGCACAGACGTATCGCCTAAAATTCCGCTGCGCGTTAAGAACGTTGAGTACAATACCAGCGAAAACGACACGATGTAAAAAATGTATGTACTCTTTAAGGAATAGCCGCTGCTTTTGTACACGAGATTAGTATGCAGACCGGCTATCATGACAATCCACGGAACAAGAGAAGCATTTTCCACCGGGTCCCAGGCCCAGTAACCACCGAAGCTCAGGCTTTCATAAGCCCATGCAGCGCCCATCATAATGCCTGTTCCTAACACCGCTCCTGAAAAAGCGGCCCAGGGTATCGCAACTTTCGTCCAGCTATGGTCATTCTTCATCAGTCCTGCGATCGCGAATGCAAAAGGGACGATGGTTGATGCAAAGCCCAGAAAAAGGATAGGCGGATGGATCACCATCCAGTAATTCTGCAGTAATGTATTCAGGTCGTTGCCTTGATAGATTTTCGGCAACTGCAGGTAATCGGGGTTTGAAAAGATCGGAGCCTGTAATTCATTTCTCAGCAGCGCGAATGGATTGCTGCCAATTTTCGCATCAAAAAAATAAATCCCAAGGAGCATGGTCGCTATACAAACCTGGGCAAGGCTCACGACCATCATCACCGGTGGTTCCCATTTCTTACTGCGCCAGATCAGGATCCATCCCAGCACACAATGCCAGATGTTCCAGAGCATAAAGCTTCCTTCCTGCCCTTCCCAAAAACTCGCGAATAAATATTTTTTTTCTAACGCACGCGAAGAGTGATTCCATGCATAATAATACTCGTGATAGTGATTGGAGATAATAAAATACAGCGTAGCAAAAATTCCGAATACTGCCACAGTCTCTATCGCAAACGCGCCGCGTGCAAGCCGCTTCCAACTGGATGTTTCTGATAAAATATTCGTGCGCGCTGCTTTGAAATAAGCTATCGTGGCAACGATAGAAGCAACAAAAGAAAGTACCGCGAGAAAATGACCGAGCTGTCCCGGGAAAAGGTGTTCGCCATTATACTTCATCAGTCGGTATGCGTTTTATCTGCAGGCTGGACATTGCGGTTCATCACAGCGCTAACGTCTTTTTTTGCGGACGGGTCATCTTTATATTTGGATGGGCATTTGAGCAAGATGTCTTTACACTCAAAATGGTCGCCTTCCACTCTTCCCTTCAAAACTACCCGCTCACTTTTTTCCATATCGGTAGGTTTTGAATTGTGATAAACGACCTGCATCGAGTTGCCTAAGGTATCGAGTGCAGTAAATTCTAGGAAGTTTGGGTTCTTAACCGGATCGTATGTCATCGGCTTCGACTTATCAACCTTCACAATGATGTTTACGAATTTGCCCGGCTTTTCTTTGGCAGAAGCAATGGTTTCGTAAGTGGTAACATTGCCCATGAAACTTATTAATACTGCAATAGCAACTGCAATAAGTAACAGTGCAATTATGTGCGTTTTCTTCATCACCGGGAATTAAGGATGCGAAATTAACTTAAAACGGCATGAGAAAGGATGTGGGCGCCTTAGAGAATTTGTTAAGAAAGATTTGGGGCTTTCGGCATTCGCTCAATCGTGGTCTGTGGTTCGGGCTTTCCGCTTTTACTCCGCCACTAGCCTGCGCGCAAGCCTTCAGCCGGGTAATCGCTGCAATCCCGTAGCCATTGAGCGGTTGATTTCTTATCAGCACGGGCTGATAGATTCTAATAGCGGAATTCTTATTGGAGCAGGCTTCACCTCCGAAAAAACTTCATCGTCCCATTGACTAAGATGCACGCCACACATAGATAGAGAAACAAATCAGGGTACATTGTGGCTAGTGGCTTGTATTGATTCGGATGGATGTTTGCCATTTTTAT
>DASQJI010000824.1:0-2063 GCA_035631175.1 Parafilimonas sp. | reverse complement strand
AAAAATGGAACTGCTGCGATAAGCATATATAATTTCTATAAAATTCTTTCAAAAAGTAAAAATCATTTATGAAAAAAATATACTCATTCTGGCAAAGCTTCGCATTAAGCATTTCTCTTTTATTTGTGAGTTATTATGCTCAGGCACAGACGAACACTTTCCCTTCTACAGGCAGTGCAGGTATTGGCACTACAACACCCGATGCATTATCCATTCTTGAAATGATTTCTACTTCAAAGGGGCTGCTTATACCAAGAATGACGAAAACACAGCGTGATAATATAGCGATAGTTCCACCGACCGGATTATTGATTTATCAAACCAATAGCACGCCTGGTTTTTATTACTATAACGGCAGCGCATGGACAGCAGTAACACCGAAGGCGAAAGGTTGGTCATTAACCGGCAATGCGGGTACTAATCCGGCAACAAACTTCATTGGTACTACTGATGGCCAGGCGCTGGTTTTTAAAATAAACAATCAGAAGGCCGGGTATCTCGATCATCTTAATGGTAACTCCGGATTTGGATATCAAACTCTAAATGCTAATCCGTCAGGATCTTATAACACAGCAATTGGATTTTGGGCGCTTTTTTCAAACACTACAGGTTACTATAATACCGCAACAGGAGGATATGCATTGCAAAATAATACTGGCGGAATCGGTAACACAGCAAATGGCATCTCTGCTCTTCGCAACAATACAAGCGGCAGCGACAATACCGGTGCAGGAGCTAATACTTTATTTCATAATACAACCGGTTATAGCAATGTGGCTGTAGGCTCGAACGCATTGTTTAATAATTCTTTCAGTCACAATAATGTAGCAGTAGGTGATTCCGCTTTATATAATGAAAGTGGAGAAATTGGAGCGTTTGGACTTATTACGGGAAATAATGTTGCTATTGGTTCTAAAGCTTTATACAGTAACACACTCGGAGGTTCTAACACAGCTAATGGTCACGCCGCATTATACACAAACCATGAGGGAAATTATAATACCGCGCTGGGAGAAGCTGCTTTATATTCCAATATGAATGGCTATAATAATACAGCTACAGGTGTTGATGCACTGAAGTATAATGTTGGTGGGCACGATAATACAGCTTTTGGTACTGCAACGTTCAATGCTAACATTGCAGGCAGCAATAATACAGTAGTAGGATCGGGCGCTGATGCTAATTTAGATGGATATAACAATAGCAGCGCATTTGGTAGTACCTCGGCAATCACAGCGAGCAACCAGGTACGCATAGGCAATTCTTCTGTCACATCTATTGGTGGTTATGCAGGCTGGACCACACTTCCTTCAGATAAGCGAGTAAAAAAGAATATAAAAGAAAATGTTCCCGGGCTTGCATTCATCAACAAGTTAAAACCTGTTACTTATAATCTTGATATAACTGCAATTGATAAAATTATACAACGTCCTGCCATAAAAGATAAAGACGGCAAAACCATTCAGCCTTCTGCTGAAGAACTGACAGCAACAAAAAAGAAGGAACAAATTATATATACAGGATTTGTTGCCCAGGATGTAGAAACCGCTGCTAGATCTTTAAACTATGATTTCAGCGGTGTTGATGCGCCCAAAAATGATAAAGACTTATACGGTTTGCGTTATTCCGATTTTGTTATGCCGCTGGTGAAAGCAGTGCAGGAATTGAGTAAGATGAATGATGAGAAAGATGCAGCAATACAACAGCAGAGGATTGAGATCGCAGATGTCAAGTCACGGCTTGCAAAGATTGAAGCCATAATGAGTGTTCAGCAATCAACATCGACCATCAAACTTCCCCGCCTCAATAATGCAGTCGCGCAGGAAACATCAAACATTTCTTCCGCTTCACTAGAACAAAATACCCCTAATCCTTTTTCAAATACAGCAACAATCAACTACAGTTTGCCGGCAAGGTTTTCATCAGCACAAATTATCATCACTGATAATTCAGGAAAGGTTTTAAAGCAGGTAAATGTTTCAGGCAGCGGTAAAGGTTCTGTGCAGATAAATGCTGCAACACTTTCAGCGGGAGCTTATCAATATTCATTATTGGTGGATGGA
>DASQJI010000823.1:0-3149 GCA_035631175.1 Parafilimonas sp. | reverse complement strand
GACAGTTGACAGCCTGAAAACAGTCTTATCCACGCTCGGCGATTCCCCTCAAAAGGTCGATCTGTTATTGCAATTAAGCCAGGCGAACCAGAGCACTTCACTTACAGATGCAGTTGATTATGCAAGTTCTGCCCGGGATCTGGCGGCTAAATTGAACTATCAGCAGGGCCTCGGAAATTCCTATCGTTTCCTCGGTAACTATTACAAAAGATTGGGAAAATATCCGGAGTCAATTGACGCTTATTCGCAAGGCCTGGAAGTTTTTACGGAAACGAAGGACCTTGTTGGGCAATCGATCATGCTGAACAATTTTGGAAGTTTATATACTGCCCAGGGCCAGGACGCAAAAGCGCTTGATTATTATTTCAAGGCGCTCAAGTTAGGTGAGGAGGCGCAGGACAATAAGCGAATTGTTACAACCCTTAGCAACATTGGGAACATTTATCTTAACAATGGTGCTACCAACAAAAAGGCGCTTGAAAAAGCGCTCGAATACTTCCTGCGTGCATTACCAATCGCAAACGAGCTGAAGGACGACCAGATCATCGGCACTGTCACGGTTAATATCGGTGAAGTGTACATGAACGATGACAAAAACGATTCTGCGCTTTTTTATTTCAGGCAATCGTTGAATGCTTTTGCGAACACCGGAGATGTGTGTTATACCCTTAACGATATCGGCACCCTGTATGAAAAAACAAAAAAATACGATTCCGCATTAACTTATCACAAGCGTGCATTGACCATCGCAACAAATCTTGGATCACAGGAAGATATGGCAGGTTCGCTGCTGGGAATAGCGCAGATCTATTATGGCCAGCACAAAATACGCGATGCATTATCGGCGTATCAAAAAGCAAAAGATATCGCAACCACTCTTGACCTTAAGTATCAATTGCGGGAAGCGTACAAAGGACTTACTGCCTGCTATGAACAGCTGCATGATTACGCTAACTCTTTCAAGTACCAATCGCTCCTGCTTGCAGTAAAGGATTCTATTTACAGCAATGAAACAAATGAAAAGCTTGCTCGCATTGAATTCAATTCTCAAATTGAAAAGAAGCAAACAGAAATAGACTTGCTTACAAAAGATAAACTCCTGAAAGATTCTGAGCTCAGGCGGCAAACGACTGCGAGAAATGCTGTTTCGGTAGGGCTTATACTTGTCTTCATTATCGCATTCATATTGTTGAGAGGTTACAGAAATAAAGTAAAGACGAACAAGATCCTCGATCAGCAAAAAGAAGAAATTGAAAACCTCGTACTCAATATTCTGCCTGCAGAAGTTGCGCAGGAGCTGAAAGAAAATGGTCATGCCGAACCAAAATATTTTGATTTTGTTTCGGTGTTGTTCACAGATTTCAGAAGCTTCACAAAAATAGCGGATGAGCTTTCCCCGCAGGAAGTGGTTACTGAATTGAATGAATGTTTTATCGCATTCGATGACATCATAGAGAAGTATGGACTTGAAAAAATAAAAACGATCGGAGATGCATATATGTGTGCGGGCGGTATACCGACGAAGAACGAAGATCACCCGATCAAGATCGTAAAGGCAAGCTTCGAGATCATGGAATTTGTAAAGGCGAGAAACAATCGGCGTCACGCGATGGGCTTGCCTCCCTGGGACCTGCGTATCGGCATTCACGTTGGGCCCTTGGTTGCCGGTGTGGTGGGACGCAAGAAATACGCTTACGATATTTGGGGCAGCACCGTAAACATTGCAAGCCGGATGGAAAATAACGGTGAGCCCGGACATGTTAACGTTTCTTCCGCAATTTTTGAATTGGTGAAAGATCGGTACCAGTGTACATACCGCGGCAAGATCTACGCAAAGAATATTGGCGAGATCGATATGTATTTTATCGAAAAAGAGCTTTCTGAAAAACAGGACATGAGGCCGTTGGTTGATGAGCCCGCTACCGTTCCGACTACGGCATAACGGACGGCTTCAAAAAAATTGCAAAGCCTTGTATGATGGAATTCGCCGGCTTTGACATGTGGCTGAATTAATTTCATTTCGTGCTTTCAAAAGTTTATATTTGGTAAGCTTTCCCATTACATATTTCCGCATTTTTTAAAAATCAAAACACAAGGAGGTAACTGTGAAATTTATGGTAACATGGCGTCTTCATCCGGAAAAGCGCGACGCAGCGATTGAAGGATTCGCGAGGATGACTGCCGAAGATGATAAGAGAGACATGGGTGAAAACATTAAGCTCATTGGCAGATGGCATGACATGAGCGAAGGCACGGGCGTAGCAATTTGCGAATCCGATGATCCACTTGCAATGGCAACGTGGGCTCTCCACTGGGGCACTGTACTCGATCTTCAAACAAGAGTGGTGCTCAATGACGAGGAAGCGAGAGCGGTCGGTAAAAAAAGAATTGAAGAGTTAGAAAATCTTAAAGCGACTGTTATTCAAAACTGATCAGTGTACAAACGCCGCAGAACTGCTTCTTTGAAAGGCTCTGCGGCATTTTTGTGTCTTGCCCGTTCATCAACGGGCGGACAACGAAATATTCGGCAAAAGATGGATAAGGAGTCTACAATGCCTCACCCGGTCCCAACTTATTGGCTCACACGTTATGTAATTCTTCGTTTCCTGGGAATAATTTATGCGATCGCTTTCCTGGTTGCCATCAATCAAATTGTTCCGTTGATCGGCTCTGATGGCCTTCTGCCCGTTGGCACATACTTAAATCAAATAAGTGATGCCATGGGCCCAACGGCTGGCTTTTTTAAACTGCCTTCACTCTTTTGGTTTGCGCATTCCGATGCAGCACTGCTCATCGTTGCATGGCTTGGATTTTTACTTGCGTGTATTGTGGTTGCCGGGTATGCAAATGCCTTAATGCTCTTTGTTCTGTGGTTTCTTTACATGTCGATAGTGCATGTTGGGCAGGAGTGGTATTCGTATGGATGGGAGATCCAACTTCTTGAAACAGGCTTTCTGGCTATTTTTCTATGTCCGCTCGTTGATCTGCGCCCATTCGGCAAAAGCGCGCCACCCATGCCGATAATTATTTTATTTCGTTGGCTCATATTTCGCATTATGCTTGGCGCCGGACTTATCAAAGTTCGCTGGGATGTGAATTGGCGTAATGGCACTGCATTATATTATCATTTCGAAACACAACCGATTCCC
>DASQJI010000822.1:0-3985 GCA_035631175.1 Parafilimonas sp. | reverse complement strand
CAAGGCACTAAGGTTCACGAAGTTGAAAGTTCAAGAAATCTTAAATTGTTAAGCACAACACGTTATTATTATCTTTCCGCAAATAGATTTCTTAAATGGACAATTCAAAAGACCTTCGGCTTGCTGTTTTAATTGATGCCGATAATGTGCCACATCGCCTGATCAATGGCATATTAGAAGAAATAGCAAAATATGGAGTTCCAACTTTCAAACGCATTTATGCCGACTGGACAAAGCCACACGTATCAGGATGGAAAACTGTATTGCTTGATCATGCAATTACACCGGTGCAGCAATATAGTTATACCACGGGTAAAAATTCTTCTGATTCTGCGCTGATCATTGATGCAATGGATATTTTATATACCGGCAGGGTTGATGGTTTTTGCGTGGTGAGCAGTGACAGCGATTTTACAAGACTTGCTACAAGACTGCGTGAAGCAGGCATGAAGGTCTTTGGCATGGGAGAACAAAAAACACCTTCGCCATTCAGAGCCGCGTGTGATAAATTTATTTATATAGAAATATTGGAAACGGAGGCCGCCAGTACAAAACAGATAAAGCCGAGCGATGTACAGAAAAAGGAAAAAGTGATCAGCAAAACCGACAAGAATTTAGTAAATCTTGTTACGTCCAGCATAAATGATATTGCGGATGAAAATGGCTGGGCGTTTTTAGGTGACCTCGGGAATATGTTATTAAAAAAGCGGCCGGATTTTGATTCGCGCAATTATGGATTTCAAAAATTATTACAACTGATAAGGAGTTTGGGCCTCTTCGAAATAGATGAACGTGAATCAGGAAGAAGAAATATAAAGCTGGTTTATATACGGGTTATCCCGTCGAAGATTTGATTCATCCGTTGCGGATAATGGTTTCACCCCGATGCCGCAGTCTGGTGAAGTAAACGATTGAGCATGTGCAATGTTTGAAATTTGATTTTTATGTACCCAGCTTCGGTTCTACATTGAGCGTCTGTTGCGTCGCCCTCTTGTACATTCAGAACTCCATTGAACTACCTTTGAAAATGTTTTCGAGCCGTGAGTTCCTGTCCTGACGTTGGGCGTTTTTGCCTCTCTGTTGCTTGCCCTAAGCGATCTGTTAGTCATTAGTTTACCCTGCTGTTATTAAATAATATTCGCTACATTCATGGTGATGCTCATAAAAAGCGCCCGAACGTTTATTGTGCTTTGCTTGTTTTCCTTCACCTCTTACGGCCAGGTGAGAACGCTTGAATATGATGTAAGCTACAAGGGAAAAAATATTGGAACTATGCAGCTATATCAAAACCAAACAGGCAAGAATATTTTTACGAAGACGGTTGCAGATGTGAAAACGAATTTGATTTTCACGATAAAAGTGAATACTGAAGAAGAGTCCATGTTTCAAAGCGGCAAATTAGTTTACTCAAATCTTATCCGAAGAGTAAACGGAAAAGAAAAGGCCAATAAGCAAACAAAAGCTGTGGCAGATACATACCAAACATTCTCTTTTGGAAAACCGGGACCTGTAAACAATGAAGCGATAGATTATAACTTCAGTTTGCTGTATTGCATGGAGCCTGTCAATAAACAAGAGATATACTCGGACAATTTCCAGCAATTCATCAACATCAAAAAGGTCTCCGAACACCAATATAAAATAGAATTGCCCGACGGCAATTGTAATTACTATTCATTTCAAAATGGAATTTGCAGTAATGCGGAGCTGCATCACACATTCTATACTATCCACGTAACATTGAAAAAATAACCCTGTTCCAATTATTTCGTAAAGCAGGGTCAGCGCATGCCAGGTATGATTACGTTTGCGCTAATAACCTTTTCCTGCTTTTTTGAACCCGATGACAATACGTGTAACAGCCGGTACAGTTACAAGCAGAATAATAGCTACCATAACATAGCCCACATATTCTTTGATACCAGGAAGGCTGCCTATTAAATAGCCAGCTACAAGGAACATTGGTATCCATAACACGGAACCAAGAAATGCAAATAGAACAAACCGGCTAAAATTCATTTTTACAATCCCTGCAATGATTGGGGCAAAAGTCCTGGTAACCGGAAATAACATTCCAACCGTCAGTGCAATGTTTCCATATTTTCTATAGAAGATATCAGCAGCCTGCAGATATTTTTGCCGGAAGAATTTGGAATCTTTTTTCCGGTAGAGCAACGGACCTGTCTCCCATCCAAACCAATAACTGGCAACAGATCCTGATATACAAGCCACGACTGAGCAAATGATAACAGTAATAAGATGATGTTCCAGTTGGCCGGTTGCAACAAACATTCCTCCTGTAAACAGGAATATGCCACTGGGCACAAAGAAGCAAAAAAATAATCCTGTTTGTGCAAAAACTACGAGGCATATGATCAGCAGTCCTCCGCCACGTATTATTGTTTCTATGTCAACGCCAGAAAAGAGAAATATGGCAGATGGTGTTATCATCTTTAATTATCGGGTTTGTGAAGGAAGCAATTAAAGTTACCTTGTTTCTTGCGCAGTTGCGATTTTATCTTACAGCTGGCTGTGCCACGATCGTCGCATCCGGAAAAACCCGGTTTGAGCGATTTCAGGGTCAAATATCTTTATAGGTGTCGTGCGATTGATTTTTAAAAGTGCGCGTCTCAATTTGTAGTGTGTCTTTGTGTCTTCGGGCTTAGTGGTTCAAAGAGAACAGAAGCCACGAACAGAACAGGGCACCAAATTTCACAAGGTAAGGCCCTTACCCACTCATAGCATCTTTGATGTTAATAGCACGACACCTTTTATTTAAAATGGTATAGGAATAAAACGTCGGCAGTAAAGGCGTGTTTCGCCTGGTCCTTTATTTCCAGTTGAATGAACAAAGTTGCTTTGCTGATGCCCCTGAGGTTGATTATGGATTTGAGCGAAACCCTGCAACGCACTTCGTCGTTTACGAGCACTGCCTGTCCGAACCTGAGCTCTTCTATGCCGTAATTTACTTCCATCTTAAGATTTTGTACGTCTGTGATCTGTTTCCAAAAAAAAGGTACAAGGGACAGTGTGAGATAACCGTGCGCTATGGTCGTTTTAAAGGGGCTTTCTTTCTGCGCTCTTTCCGGGTCGGTATGTATCCACTGGTGATCAAGGGTCGCATCGGCGAAGTTGTTTATCTGTTCCTGCGTTATTTTATGCCAGGGTGATACGCCGATCTCTTTTCCCAGGTACGATTCGAATTCGGCATGACTTTTTATAACTACCATAGCAGCTAAGATAATAGAATGATTTGTTTTTTTTAATTTTTGGGGTTGCCCAATTCTGCCGGAACGTAATATTTTTTTACGTCTTTTTTATTGGTATAGCGAATCAGATGCCGCAGCATAAGTTTTAATATGGACGTTCGCACTGGACAGCTACAAAACTCGCTTTGATTCCATAAATATTTTTACAGCATTTTCCAGCATCGTTTTTTATGGTCCAATTGTTTGCCTATAACATCTGCCATCTTTTGTTGAAAAGATCGTAGTCCTGCCTACGCTATTGTATGCAAGCAAATGTTGCGTGGACGGTACTATCACACTTTCTAATTCCTTCTTTCGCGTTTCTTATTTCTTATTTTAAATGAGAGTGCTTTCACGGTGCTGCAGATATCCTCCTCCGATGTACGCTCTTGCACGGTGAACCGTTCAGTTTGGAACAGTTTGCAACAAAGCATTCTCTAGTTTGTGTAAAAAGCGTTTTGGCATTGGGATACCTGTTGACGCTTACCTCACTGAAATCAGAGCTTCGCTTTAAATGAACTATAATAAAGATGTCAGATGATAAAAAACCTGTTACTGATCGCCGTACGCAATTTTAAAAAAAATAAATGGTTCAGCTTCCTCAATATTCTCGGACTGACACTTTGAGCGCCTCATATTCGTAAACCATCTGTAACATGAGATGCTCCAATTAATAGGCCTGAAGCAGCACATATTGTCCGCGAAGGCGGTTATATTTATACTGTAATCTCTTTTGT
>DASQJI010000821.1:0-8840 GCA_035631175.1 Parafilimonas sp. | reverse complement strand
TACCAGTCCAGCGGGCGGATAGTGCGCAAATCGATCACTTCGGCACTTACGTCTTCTTTTTCCAACTCGGCGGCCGCACCGAGCGCAACTTTCATCAGTTTATTAAATGACACGATCGTTACATCACCGCCTGGCCTCTTTATGTCGGCCTTACCGAGTTCGATATAATATTCGTCATCGGGCACTTCGCTTTTATCTCCATACATCACCTCGCTTTCCATGAACATAACAGGATCTTCTTCGTAACGAATAGACTGTTTCAATAAGCCTTTCGCGTCATAGCCGTTAGAAACGGAAACGACTTTTAGCCCGGGAATATTTGCATAAATGTTTTCAAATGCAGTGGAATGTTGTGCGCCCAATTGACCTGCACTTCCATTGGGGCCACGGAACACGATAGGGCAGCCGATCTGTCCGCCGCTCATTGCGAGCATTTTTGAAGCGGTATTCAAAATCTGGTCCAGAGCGAGCGCGGCAAAATTCCAGGTCATGTATTCAACGATCGGGCGTAACCCGTTTTGCGCTGCTCCAACAGCGACCCCCGAAAATCCCAGTTCTGAAATAGGCGTATCAATAATTCGCTTAGGCCCGAATTCGGCAAGCATGCCCTGGCTTACTTTATAAGCGCCGTTATATTCAGCAACTTCCTCACCCATCAAAAAAACGCGGTCGTCTCTTCTCATTTCCTCGTTCATGGCTTCGCGTAAAGCTTCGCGAAAAGCAATTTGTCGCATAGAATGGTTTTATGATTTATCGGTCAGGCTCTTTTGAAACTCGACTTGACGAGTGCTGCGGTCAGACAGCTTCGCGCCGTCAAACCGATCATATGCAGCGCTCATTTCGAGACCGAATCGTGTGGCGCAAAACGATCCGATTGGAAACCGGTCTGACGCTTTTTGAAGCGTCTGACCGCACTCATAGACGGAATCATCTGACCCTACAAAAAAATTCGCAGCAAAAATAAACCTGCAAAGCGAAAAACGGAGAATTCATTTTCTAATGGGGTGTAACGCAGTTTGCCGGGTGGATTCGCCGAACCGCACGAGAATTACCGTTTACTTTTTGAAGATGAAATACACAGCCAGTATGAGAAAAATGAAGCCGATCAAATAGTTTAGTTTAAGCGGCTGGCTTCTGAAGAAGATGACAGAAAATAGCGTAAACACGATCAATGTAATTACTTCCTGCAGTACTTTAAGCTGCCAGATGTTGAAAGGACCGCCATTCTCATCAAAGCCGATCCTGTTGGCGGGCACCTGGAAACTGTATTCAGGTAGTGCTATCAGCCAGCTAATAAGCACGATCACGGCAAGGCCTGCATTATTAAATAAGTTCATTTGCTTAAACTTCAGGTGGCCGTACCAAGCGAACGTCATAAATGTGTTGGAGAGAAAGAGGAAAAGAATTGTTTGAGCCGCTTTGTTCATGGTAGCATTTTGATTCTATGCGAAATTATTTTCGTCTGCATCGTCTTTCAAAAAATATACCTTCCTGCTTAAACGTCGACTAACGGCGATTAATCACTTTAAGAGCGTGTTCGTTTCTTAGCTGCTATCGATTTTGTTGCGTTACCGCAACAAAAAACCGTTGCTAGAAAGCAACGGTTCTGAAATTGACCGTGTAAAGAGAGAAAATTTAAAATCTATCAGTATTACTGACAAGTTTCATTAGCATGCTTCAACCTGCCGATCATACCGGGGAACTGACTTTCCGGATCGCCAGCTTTCTTGAAGCCAATATTTGTATCGTTACAGCTTCCGTCGTCGTTGGTAGCCTGCGTTAGAACAGCGCTGCCGATATAAGCCTGCGCATTTAACACATCCGCGTTGTTAGGATCCACTCCATTTAATAATGCAGCGATCAACTGGTGAGCTACTATCAATAATCCGTTTCCAGGATTGGGGCTATTATTCAGGATGCAGCAAACCTGTGCAGGACTATAATCGTGGGTGCCCAACGTAAGACCTGAGATGTCAGGGCAACGCTGTTTCCAAACACCGAAGCCAAAGTGCGTGCAGGCTTCATCGCAAGGAAGTGTTGAACATGTCAGGTTTGCGCCAAACTTGCTCTGACCTTTTTTGCTGTCGCCATGTGCAAAACACCTGAACACATACGAAGTGCCGCACTGCAACTCACCCGGACAAGATGTGCTTGCGCCATTGTCAAAAAGTAAATCGCCAATATTTACGGTCACAGATTGACCAGCCACCAAATTGTAGTTTGATAAATTTGCTTTACCAGAAAACGAGGCCTTACAAAAACTTGGTGCACTTTGACAAATGTCTCCATCGCAAGCCGGCCATCCGTAAAGGTCGTAATCGTCTAACGTCATCCATTGAATCGAAAAGCCTGCAGGAGCTCCTGTTCCGCCGGCGGTAACTACGATGTCAATAGATGAGAGTGTTGCTTCTCCGCACGTAATTGTGGGTTTGTCATAAGCACCTGCTGTGCTACCTCCTTTGGCATTGTCAACTGCAGAGCTGCTTGTAGATTTCGTAGCATCTTTCTGGCAAGCAAAAAACACAACCGTTGTGATTGCGAATAAGGCGGCTAAACCGCCGATCATTGTTTTCTTTTTCATAATTCTTTTTGTTTTAAGAAATGTTTGTTTGAGATCCGATTTTTGGGTGTTCAATTAGTTCGTGATTTTCACGTCAATTATCAGGCGGGGGGGAGTGACTTCTTTGATACACACACGGTCGCTGTGTAGGCAATAAGCAACTCTCACGTCGATGTTGCCGAAAAACGTTTGAGATCGGAATGTGCGAACGACACATCCGTACAAATAATAAGCTTTCGATTTTGTACGTCATACCACGGATTAAAACGCCGCACCCCTAAAGGCGGACTACAGGCGAGCCTGTTCTAAATACCAGGTCTACTTAGCAATTTATTTTGGGCGTTAGCAAACTGGTTTCAGTTTTCAATAGCCGTCAAAGGTGGGTGGTGCTTCTAAAAACCACATTAAAACGAGATGAAAATGGGATTAAAATTTATTAGCCCAAATTCATAAGGCGGATTAAAAACGGGCAGCGACAAAATAATACAGGGGCCCGGCGACGTCCCGACCGGAACGATGCTTCCCTACATGAGCCCCTGTGTTTTATGAACCCCTCGCAAGCAATTGATCATTTCGCACGCAGAGTAAACACCGCCCCACGCAGGGGCGATGCTACCTGGCTATTAAACACACATCTGAAACTCTTTACACCAGTCTTACCTGGCAACTACCCATATAGTTCTCACTATTGAATACTTCTATTTTGTATATGCCACGGCTGAACTTCCCCCGGGGATTATACTCCATTCTAATTGACTTGCCCAGTTTCACCCCGCCTTTGGTTGTGCCAATGACTTTTGGATCTTCCTCTGGCGTAAGCAGGGTGGTCGTAATGTGAATGTCTGTTTCATCGATCACCATTCCATCCGGGGCAATAATATTGAACCGTAAATTCGGGCTTAGATCTTCAGGCACCACAAAACTTAAAACCAGTTTGTTTGTTCGCCTCGCGATCAACGTTGGTTTGTCCATTTTACCGCGGGCGCCGTCGACAAGATAATTATCGGCAGCCATGATCTTCAGCAGCTCATTGTTCGCCGCCAACTCCCTGTTTTGCATTTCAAGCATGCCGATCTTTTCTGTGAGCGCATTATTTTTTTCCGTCAATGCTGAATCACCTGAACTAATTGTTTTCAACTGACTGCCCATAGCCGTAATTTGTCCTTCATAATTCTTCTTCATATTTCTTAAATCAGCCAGTTCTTTTTCGATGATCTTTTTATCCGCATTGGCCTGCTCCAGGCGGTTGATCTCATCAAGTTTTTCGGAAAGGCTTTTGCGTGATGCCGCAAGCAGCAGGTCTAAGCGCGTATTTGTGCCCTGCAAAATATTTATATCGGTCTTGAACTGGTCAATGTCTTTATTGGCCCTGTCGACGTTCTTCTTTAATTCAAGCTTTTCCGACAGCAACTTTTCAGAATTAAGTTTTTCTGTGCTCAACTGTTCTTTAAGGCTATTATTGGCTTTGGAAAAAAACAAGGTTGTGATGATAGCGCCGGCCAAAAGCAAAGTGGCGGCCGCTGCAATGATCTTTGGTGTGGAAAACATATGCCCGTATTTAATCGAAAGCAAAGATGAATGCGACCGGTTAAAGACGGAATTAAGCGGAGATTAAATTGCTATTAAAAATGTCATAGGAAAACGAAATTGTAATAACAGTCCCTGTATTTACTTCAGACTTTATGTCGATCGAACCCTTGTGCAGACGGATGATTTTTTCAACAAGTGAAAGGCCGATCCCATGGCCTTTTATGTGTGTGCTGTTTGTGCCGCGTCGAAAGGGTTGAAATATAAATTCCAGTTCTTCTGCGGGGATGCCAATTCCTTTATCGGTAAAGATCATTGTAAGCCGGTTACGGTGCGTCGTCAGGTGGACCTCCGTTTTGTGATCCCGGGAAAATTTACAGCCATTCTCGAGCAGGTTGAAGACGGCCGACCTTATTAGCTGTTCATTGCCCGAAACGGTAAGGTGATTCTCGTCCAGCGCAGGGTCAAACGTGATAATTACAGTGTAGACATCATTCATCTGTGTTATATCCTTTTTTGCCTGCCACAATATTTCGTCAACCCTAACGGAAGTAAAACCAGCGACGGAGGTGTCAACGCTTGCCTGCATCAACAGCAACAGCCGGTCTGCGATAAGATTCAAATTTTTTACGTCGTCCAAAACCGAAGCAATATTTTTTTTGTAGTCTTCCGCAGTGCGGTCGCGCAACAATAATACCTGCAACTGACCGGATATAACTGTTAAGGGAGTTCTCAACTCATGGGAAGCATTTGCTATAAAATTTTTCTGCGCAAGGAAAGCACCTTCGAGCCTTCCAAGCATTTTGTTGAATGTTTCAGCTAATTTGGCGATCTCATCTTTTTTGTTTCCTTCATCAACTCTCAGGTTCATGCTGCTGGCGGTGATGTTGTCCACCTGGTTAATTACACCGGAAATGGGCCGTAACGCTCTCCTCGAGTAAATGCTTCCTGCGATAAAAGTGATGATGATGCAAACCGCAACACTGGCGACGAGGATGTCGCTCAGGTTATCCAGCTTTTTGAAACCATACACATCAATCGCTCCGCTTATAACCACGAAACGATCGTATTTGCTTGTATACAGAAACCCCAGCATTTCGTAGGGCTTTTGCTCAAACCGTACCTCTTGATTGAGCCGAACGTCATCGAGCAACTTTGGGCTTATCTTGAAAACATTTTTGTGGTCTGTGCTGAACAATATTTGATTTTTGTAGTTGTATACAATAATCTTTTCGTCCGGTAAGCTCAGCGGATTATTTTTTTCGATCTTTTGTAAAGTTGCACTGTCTACTTCATCGATATTAATGAGCAAATTCGCGACGTTGACGGCCCTGCTTTTCAGGCGGTCATACAAAGTTTCCTCACGATAATCGGCAGAAAAATAATACACGGCGCCCGAAAAAGCCAGCAGGATCAACGCAACAATTGCCACAAACTGGTATGTAAGTTTCTCCCGGACCTGCATCGTTACTGCTCACTGAAGAGGTAGCCCATTCCAATACGGGTGTGAATTAACTTAACGGGGAAATCGCGATCAATTTTTTTTCTCAGAATGTTTACGTAAACGTCCACCACATTTGTTTGTGTGTCAAATGAAACGTCCCAAACCTTTTCAGAAATGCTCCTGCGTGATAACACGCGTCCTTTATTTAACATGAAGTATTCAAGCAGGCTAAACTCTTTCGCGGTCAGGTCAATTTTTTTCCCGGCTCTAAGCGCCGTTTTTTTATTAAGATCTAATTCGAGGTCTGCGGCTTTCAGGACATTTCCAGGATCACCGTTGGCGTGCATTCGCTTAGTGAGGGCCTTGATCCTTGCCACCAATTCTGCAAATTCAAAAGGTTTTAAAAGGTAATCATCGGCGCCTGCATCAAAGCCGGCCACCTTATCTGCGGTAGTGCCAAGTGCAGTGAGCATTAAAACAGGTACGTTCGGTTTTATTTCCTTCAGATGCTTGCAAAGCTCAATGCCGTTGATGTAGGGGATGATGATATCCATGATCACGATGTCGAAAGATTTGCTTGACGCAATTTTCTTTGCCATCATGCCATCATATACCACCTCAACATCGTAATCAAGTTCTTGTAAACCATGTTTGAGGAAGGCAGCTACCTTTGGCTCGTCTTCAACTATCAGAATTCTCATAAAGATGCACGGACCTTTCAAAATTAGCTTTTTTAGTGATATGCCGAAAATAACTGGTTGAAAGGGAGCTGATGATCAGATTATTACAGATGGCTGCATTCGACAGCGTTTTTTTGCGTGTTATTTAATTCCCGATTATCTTTACGCCGGTGATTTTATTGCAATACCTATGATTCTGCCAAAAATCCCATTATTTAAATAGCTGTTTTTTATTAAGTCGTCAAAATTCAATTCTGTTTATGAATTGCACAAACCGAAATGTAGGTTATTCCATTGCGAGGTGCGGACATCCGGCGCAATTGAATGTTACTAGTCAATACTTAGATCATTTTGGCCTTTGAACTTACGATTGACCGTGTGGGGAATCTCTCCACGACAATCGAGCCCCTTGCTTTTTGCAGGGGCTTTTTATTGACATCGTTTATGCTGCGCCAGCCGCGTTTCCGAATGCTTTTCTATCCGTGCCATCACATTTCACCGATCGCATATTAATGATGATGCACTGGATCGGCTGGTTTGTGCAATACTTTTCTTGTGATAAGTCCGGTTGTGCGCTCGTGCAGCCGCGTTAAGCTCGCGGCAAGCAGCACAGAAACGGTTAAATAATACACTGGCGTTTCATGGGTGATCCTGCTTAAATACGGATGAACAAGAAAACTCACGAATTCAAACAAAAGGAATAAAGCAAACAGGGCTAAAAACTCAACCGCCCTTGGATGTTTTTCTCTGCGACCCAACAGCATCAGGACAAATAAAAAACTTACAATAAACACGGCGATGCCGATAAGCTGAAGGCTATCCGCCCGTTCTTTTTGCGCTCGTATTTTTTCTTCCGAAAGTTCCTGCTGGCGAAGTTGTTCATTGTATGCAAGATTTTCGATCTGCTTTGTTTTTTCTACGTTGAACAAACTGTCTTTTGTCGCCATAGCCAACTCATGGTAATATAAAGCACTATCGAACCTGGACTCTTCTTTAAAAAGATCCGATAACAGCAACGACGCTTGCATAACATCTTTTAAAAATGAAGCCTGCCGCGCTGACGACAAAGCTTGTGTAGCATTAGCGATCGCAGAATCGCTCGAGCGTTGCCCGCGAAAAATTTCGGCCAGGCCATAATAGGCTTTTGAAATTACTTGCCGGTCGCTCACGATGTCCGCATAAGTAATACCGCGCCGGAAAAATTCTATGGCCACCGGAAAATTATTCATCGACTTGTATGCGACGCCAAATGCCGTGGCGATCGCGCCTATATAATCGTGGTCATGGATCAACCCGGCTATGTGGTATGCAATTTCCTGGTAAAATAAAGCTGAATCGGGCATATCCAGATTTTGATAAAGGCTGCCAATGTTGTACAGGTCTATCATTAAACCTGTGCTATCCTTAATTGCTTCGTCAACCTGCTTCGTTTTTGAAATATAATTTAACGCCTGCCGGTGGTCTCCCTGTTCGGAATAAACGGTCCCAATATTTGAGTATGTTACCGCGATCTCTCTTTGACCCTTTAATTTCTCCCTGATCTTCAACGCGTCGAGATATAGTTCAAGCGCACGGGGATAATTGCCGATGTCGAGATAAACGTTGCCAAGTGCATTCAGACAATACCCTTCGCCTTTTGGATAACCGATCCGCCGTGCCAGTTGCAAGCCCTGCATTGCATAATGCAATGCTGTATCAGGATATGAATACTGGTAAGAAAAACTCAGATCCTCAAGTAATAGCACGCGGCTGGTATCTTCAGTTGTTGTTGCCAGTAATATCTTCAGACTGTCGGTCCCGGCGCTTTGCGCCTTTGCGTGGTTGCATAAGAACAAAAAGACGCCGATGGTAAAAATCTTTTTCATGTATACGGATAGTTAGACATGGTGAGACGCGTTCACATTGAGAGGCGGCAGCATTTGGGAGGCTTGTTAAACGTACAATAAAGCTAGTTATTCTCCTCGATTCAGTTGCCATCACCAACTAAAAAAGGCCTCCACATGAAGACCCTTTTTATTTTTTTGAAAAACGTATTTCAGTTGATCTCAATATCGCGTTCCGGCGCCTGCTTGCCCGGAATGATCGGCAGGCTCACCTGCAGAACACCGTCTGTGTAGGTGGCTTTGATGTTTGTCGCGTCCACGGTTTCGTCCAGCGTAAAGCTTCTCTCGAATGAACCCCTGCTGTATTCGCGGCTGATCCAGTCCGGCGTTGGCAAACCCTCGGGTGGTTGATAAGAGATGATAAGCTCGTTACCGCGAGCCTTAATACTGAAGTTGTCTTTAACTCTGCCAGGTGCAAACACGAGAAGTTGATAGCTCGCATCTGTTTTGTAAATATTCACTGCAGCTCTCTGATGCGACTGCCAGAATTGATGCGCGTGTCTAAGCTTAGCAGCGCCATACAGCGCGCGTGATTGATTGTGATACATGATGTTTTCGTTTTTAAATCTTATAAATAATTATGCGGCGACATCCAATCGGTTTCATTTGTTTTTTAATTACCTCCTTTTGATAATTTTCCTGCGCACTTTTTCCATACCGTTCAGCATCATTTTTGCGCCCACGGAAAAACTGTGACAGTTTGCTCCAGGACGGCATGCTAAAATATGTTCCCTGCCCTCTGCGCG
>DASQJI010000820.1:0-3314 GCA_035631175.1 Parafilimonas sp. | reverse complement strand
TTCTCCAGGTTGCTGGCCACTGCGCCCTTACGATGGATCGAATATTTTTCCACACGCAACAAACTAAAAGACATCGTTATTGAAAAGCCGCCCATATTCATACTTGGTTATTACCGCAGCGGAACTACCTATTTACAACGGATGTTCATGGAGGACAGCCGGCTTGGATACATGTCGCTCTTTCAAACTGTTTTCCCCGACCTTATACTATGTTTCGAAAAGCGGATGACGCCGTTATTAGAATCGCTAAGCAAATTACTAAGAGCGGAAAATCCCTTTCACAATATTCCGCTATCGTGGTATTCGGCGGGCGAAGAAGACGTAGGGATGACAAACTTGATAAGCTCTTACAGTATACAGTGGGGCTATCTGTTTCCGCAAAAGATGAATGCTCATTTGAACAAATATGTTTTATTGGATGGATTAAGTGAGCCGGAAAAACAGGCATGGCTGAAAACATATTTGTATTTGATCAGAAAAATTTCCTGCGCAAATCATCAGAAACAGCTTGTGCTAAAAAATCCGCCGAATATGGCGAGGATCAGGTATATCCTGTCCATGTTTCCGGATGCGAAATTTGTTTATATACAACGGGATCCATTTGACACGTACGCCTCGAATAAAAGAATGGTACAGATGATCTTTAAAAAATATGCTCTTGGAAAAAGCGTTGATGTTGATCCGGCTCCTCTGATTTTAGATAGCTATGTATTAATGTTGGAACATTATCACCGCGACAAACTGCTTATTCCGCCGGCGAATCTTTGTGAGATCAGCTATGAAAAGTTTGTTGCCCATCCGGTTGAATGCATGGAGACTATTTATGAACAACTCCGGTTGGGTGATTTTTCGCTTTGCAGGCAAGCCATGTGCATGTTAGCGAAACGGGAAAAAGATCATCCAGTAACCGAACACACTCTGGAGCCACACGAGCGCGCAATTATAGAAGAACGCATAAATCAAATGTCGTCAGTGCATCCAAATGTGAAATAACGAAAATGTAAAGAAGGGTTAAGGGCTGAAAATGTTTTGGTCAAGAAAAGCTCACTCTTCGAATTTGTCTTTATTGTACTGAAAAGCTTTAAGCACTGAAAATATCGTGATGAAGTACCCTAATGTGCACACGAGGACCAGGTAATGTTCAGATATTTCCGTTACAAAAGATTCCAACCAGTTCGTTTTTTAATGTTTTTAAATTGTCGCGCGTGAGCCAATCAACACGTTACCAAACCTCGATTGAGTCCGGGTCCGCCAGGTCGCCGAACGTTTTTTCCCCACACACCAGTACTATTTCGATATCATTGCGATTGTACAACGCTGTCTTCGTTTCGGTAACGATCTCCACAAAATGCGACGGAGTTTCATTGAACAGCGCTTGCAAAGTCATTTGGCCTTCCCAAAATTTGCAGAACAATGCAGGCGTCGTTCCGTAGTATACAATTCCTTCCGGTTGTATCGATGAAGCAAGAAATAGATTACCTTCCTTGTTCTCCAGTAATTCCAGGTGAACAAGCGAATTGCTGATCAATACTTTCACACGCACAAGGGTGCCGTGTTCTGCAACCACCACGAGCTTTGCTTTCACCAAAGGTATTTCCACCATAAAAAATTTGTTGCGTCAAATGACTCAAACGGAAGCGCAGCAGTAAAAAAATATGACCAGGAAAGGGATAGAAGCTGATGATGCCAGCCAGGCTATCGAAAAATGAAATAGGCGAAGTAGAAACTTCGCCCATTAAGAGTAATGGAAAATACTCGGTTTTTCAATACCCTTCTTTCTTCGCTCAAACAACGGAACAAAATTAGCCGCGTAACATGCGGGCGTTGTGCGTCAAATGACGCAAAAGTGATAAGGCGGGTGATTTAACGGATTGCAGATTCGCTATTGCAGATTGGCGATTGCAGATTTCCGATTTAGGAATTAGGATTTAGGATTTAGGATTTAAGATTCATCGTCCACACTTGAGATTAGTGCATTCACTATTCACAATTCACCACTCACAATTCACCATCTAAAATTTCTTCCGTATCCTCGTTAGCGTTTCGCGGCTCATGCCGAGGTACGGTGCGAGGTGCAGCAACGGGATCCGTTGCAGGTATTCAGGTTTACTTTCAACAAGGAAGTTGTAACGTTCTTCAGGAGACAAGAGTTTAAAACTATTGGAATGTTCTTCTTCTGTCAAAAATAGCTGCTGGAAAAAACGAAATAAGAACATCTGGAACGATGATCCTGCCTGGAGTACCGGAACAGCTTCGGCTTTGGTAGCGTAAAAGACAATGCAATCTTCCATCGCAACCAGGTAAAACTCGGAAGGCAGTTCATTGCGAAAACTTGCAAAGTCGCAGGCCGTGTCATCTTCAAAATAAAATTTTACATTGATCTCGCGCCCATCCTCCAGGCCGAAGCTCCGGATGCAGCCTTTATAGACGAAATAATATTTAGTGCAGACCTGCCCCTCTTTCAGCAACACTTCGCCTTTGCTGCAATGTTTTTCATGCATCATTTCAGCCATATGGCGAAAATCGCCATCTGTTATAGGCGCATAGGACATCATTTTTTTCCTGAACCGCTCATATGCGCCGGGTATGTTGTCTAATTCCATAACGGGAAATTCAAACGAAAGCCAAAATTAAATCACTTCACCGAAGTTCAAATTGCTGGTTTTTGAATGCATCTTCCAATTTATGAAAAAAGCAAACTGATGCGCAAAAAGGACGGAACAAAATGATAAATGGGACACAATCTTTTTCCGCAACGCGGAAGAAATTCAAGGTTTCTTGCGCACCAACATCTTCCCGTCAACACAACGCCGTAACTGCCTCACATCATCACCGCCGGAAGATTTTTGCTCTTGAATTTTGCATTGTATGCATCCACTTCTTTTACCAGTTCATCAGTTCTCACCTGTTTGTATTTCACCCATTCTTTTTCGAGATCTGATAAAACATCTTTGAGCCCCTGCGTTATTCTTGGATCATGACTGTCAGCCAAAATTTTCAAATTCATAAAACCGGAACTCAATTTCGATGGCCAGTTGATCACGTCCTGGAAATTCTTTTGTCTTGTTTCGACAAGCTCAGCTTCCCATTTGTCTATTTTATCGATAAGCTGTTTGCCGGCATCAACAAGGTCTTTGTTCTCAGTAGAGTTCTTCAGCAAATCATTGTAGCTCCCTATTTGTTTTTTTACTTTACGCATGTCGTTTATTGCGTTGTGGATCTCGCTTATATTTTTTTCCACGCGCGCTAAAAATTGTTGTTGCTCACTCCAGTCTTCAGCGTTCAAATGCAGATTCGGGTCTTGTAAAACTTCT
>DASQJI010000819.1:0-3630 GCA_035631175.1 Parafilimonas sp. | reverse complement strand
CTGGAAGGAATTTCGTATGAGCAATTGCTTCCGTTTGAAGCCAACAAAACAGACAACCCGAATGCATTCAACGTTCTTCTCGGTGATTTTGTAACCACCGAAGACGGAACGGGCATCGTTCATACCGCGCCGGCATTCGGTGCGGATGATTTTAAAATTGGCAAGAAGTACAATATCGGCATTTTAACCATGGTCGACAGGCAGGGAAAGTTTGTGGATGGACTTGGAGAATTCAGTAACCGGTATGTAAAAAATTATAAAGATGATCCGAACTACGAAGATGTGAACGTCGACATCTGCGTTAAGCTAAAAAAAGAAAATCGCGCTTTTAAAGTTGAAAAATATGAGCATAGCTATCCGCATTGCTGGCGAACCGACAAGCCCATTTTGTATTACCCGCTTGATGCGTGGTTCATAAAAACCACTGCATTAAAGGAAAGGCTCGTTCAACTGAACAAGACCATCAATTGGAAGCCTAAATCAACCGGCGAGGGAAGATTCGGGAACTGGTTGGAAAATATGGTTGATTGGAACCTAAGCCGCAGCCGCTTTTGGGGCACGCCGCTCCCGGTGTGGAGAACGAAAGATGGTAAGGAAGAAATATGCATTGGATCTATCGCAGAATTGACAGCGGAAGCGCAAAAGGCTGACGACATATTGAACACGATGAATGCAAGGTTCATAGCCGACGGGCTGGACCTGCACAAACCAATGGTGGACGAGATCGTGCTGGTTTCACCTTCCGGCGAACCGATGAAGCGTGTACCAGACCTGATCGATGTTTGGTTTGACAGCGGTGCAATGCCCTATGCACAATGGCACTTTCCTTTTGAAAACAAGGACGAGTTTGAAAAAACTTTTCCGGCCGATTTTATTGCTGAAGGCGTTGATCAAACGCGCGGATGGTTTTATACACTGCATGCGATCGCCGGGCTTTTGTTCGATAGCGTGGCCTTCAAAACCTGCGTTTCGAATGGGCTTGTACTCGACAAGAACGGCAACAAGATGAGCAAGCGCATTGGCAATGTTATCGATCCGTTCACCACCATCCAAAGCTTTGGCGCAGATGCCACCCGCTGGTACCTTGTCACGAATGCCTCACCGTGGGAGAACATGAAATTTGATCTTGATGGCATCAGGGAAGTGCAGCGGAAATTTTTTGGAACATTATATAACACGTACCAGTTTTTTGCTTTGTATGCGAATGTTGATGGTTTCAGTTTTAAGGAACCATCCCTGCCATTAGATGAACGCCCCGAGATTGACCGCTGGATACTTTCATCCCTCAACACACTTATTCGCAAAGTGACCGAGGCGATGGACGATTACGAGCCTACCATCGCCGGCCGGCTCATCGATGAATTCGCAGATGAGCACCTGAGCAATTGGTATGTAAGATTATCACGCAGACGGTTTTGGAAAGGCGAGTACGAACACGATAAGATATCGGCTTACCAAACATTGTACGAATGCCTCGAAACCATCGTTCGTTTGATGGCTCCCATCTCACCATTTTTTAGCGATGCGATTTTTCAAAACCTCAATGCTGCCACCGGGCGCTTCCCGGTTGCGTCCGTGCACCACACGGATTTTCCCACCGCTAATGAATCAGCTATCGATTGTGCGCTCGAAGAAAGAATGCAATTGGCGCAGGACGCCTCGTCATTGATCTTGTCGCTCCGTAAAAAAATAAATATCAAGGTACGTCAGCCGCTCCGGAGGGTGCTGGTTCCGGTGTTAAGTGCGGAGATGAAATCGCAGTTTCAAAAGATTGAACACCTGTTGAAGGCTGAGGTAAATGTAAAAGACATTGAATATATAACGGACACCGAGAGCATCATACATAAAAAGGTGAAACCCAACTTCAAACTGCTGGGCGCGAAATTGGGTGCGCAGATGAAGGAAGCATCAGTTGCGATCGCAAAACTTTCACAGCCGCAGATCGCTGAGCTTGAAAGAGCTGGATCGATCACCCTGGAACTTTCATCGGGCAGCATTCAAATTTCGGCTGGTGAAGTTGAGGTTATTGCGGAAGACATTCCCGGCTGGAGTGTCGCTTCGAAAGCAAATCTCACGATCGCACTCGATACGACAGTTACCAATGAATTGAAAATGGAAGGCCACGCGAGGGAATTTGTAAATCGCATCCAAAGTATAAGAAAAGACAGGGGTTTTGAGCTAACCGACCGAATTTTCGTGGATATACTTGACAATACCGAGCTAAAGCCCTCTATAAATACATTTAAAAACTATATTTGCGCCGAAATTTTGGCAGATAGTCTTAACTGGGTGCCTCAAATGCAAGACGGTACAGAGATCGAAGTGAATGACATTCTGTTGAAAGTGAGTCTAAACAAAAAAGTATAACGACGATGCCACAGAAAAAAGCTGCAAAAAAACCAGTGAAGGACGCGGGCAAGAAAACGATCCCCGCAAAAAAGGCAATTGCCCATAAGGCGAAAAAAAGCGCCCCGGCAAAGAAATCTGCCACTAAAGCGGCGGCTAAACCGGCGAAAAAAGTAGCCGCTAAGCCTGCCAAAAAGGTCGTTCCTGCGAAGGCAGCTAAAAAAGCACCCGTGCCGGCTCATAAACCCGTAAGTACGCATCAAAAACATACGCAACCTATGGCAAAACACACAAAAGAAACTCAAAAGCCCGTTAATTCGAACAAGCAAGTGAAGAAAGAGGAGCCAGTAAAGGAAGTTAAGCTTCCCAAGATCTCCGCAAAATCCAGAGTTCCCTATCAGCCTGCCTATAAGCCGCTCGAGCAGCGGCAGGAAACCGTGAGGCCAAGTGAACCCCTCGTACGCTACAATGATTCCGACTTGAATGAATTCAGAGAGCTTATTCAGAAAAAGCTGGATTCAGCCAAGAAAGAGCTTGGATACCTGCAGGGGTTAATCACCCGTAAAGATGACATGGGTGGAGACGAGAGCGAAAATCGGTATATGACTATGGAAGATGGCAGCATCAGCATGGAGCGTGAACAGTTAAGTCAAATGGCAAGCCGGCAAATAACGTACATTGATCATCTTGAAAAGGCGTTGATCCGCATCGAAAATAAGACCTATGGCATTTGTCGGGTGACTGGCCGGTTGATCGATAAGGCGAGGTTACGTGCAGTGCCTCATGCCACTTTAAGCCTCGAGGCAAAACTTGGGCTCGTGAAAGCGGGAGAGTAACATCAATGAATTTTTTTTGGAAAGCCATCAAGACGATGGCTTTTCTATTTTAATCTATGCCCAGATCTCTTTGTATTTGCTCCAGGGCTCTGCCTTTTGTTTCCGGTACTTTTGTGAGCACCCAAATAAGCTGCAACACCATCATGAACGCAAAAAATAAAAAGATATGGCCCGGATGGTCCCTCAGAATGCCCTTGTCTTTATCTAAGAACACCGGCGTAATGAGCGTGATCAACGCCGCAAACACCCAGTGTGTACTTGCGCCAAATGATTGACCCATTGCCCGCACTTTGTTCGGAAATATCTCTGATATAAAAACCCAAATTACTGCGCCCTGCCCAATCGCATGCGCCGCAATAAAAAGTGCAAGGAAGCTGGTAAGCACCACCGCGCTTGCGTGTGTGTAAAAGCACCACGCCACCATAGCGAGGCTCACAATGTAGCCGAT
>DASQJI010000818.1:0-3053 GCA_035631175.1 Parafilimonas sp. | reverse complement strand
CTTTCTGTTCCTCGTTTTGCTGGGAGCGTCCCTGATCATCCTTATTAATTACAATCAAACTTACCAGGCAGTGTTTTCAAACATTGCCAATGAGACCACCGGTAAGGTCGGATCACAATACAACAAAGTAGAATACTATTTCAAGCTAAAAAGAACCAACGAGGCGCTGGCAGCAGAGAATGCGCAGCTGCGGGATCTTTTAAAGCAAAGTTTTGACAGCCCTGACACTTCGAACGTAATAAAAATTGATTCGTTGTTGAAGGATACGCTTGGTCGTGTTCGAAGATTTAGCTTCCTGCCGGCAAAAGTGGTTAACAATGATGTGTCAGATCAAAACAATTACATCACACTTTATCGTGGAAGTAAACAAGGCGTTCGCACTGACATGGGTGTGATAGGCCCTGAGGGTGTTGTCGGTAAAGTAATTTCTGTTAGCGACAATTATTGCCTCGTGATGAGTTTGTTGAATCGAAACAGCAAAGTTAGCGCGATGATGAAGAAAGGATTTTATACAGGGCTTGCCGATTGGGATGGAAAGGATCCACGTTATATCGAGCTGCACAATATTCCTAAATCGGCTAAAATAGCGGTTGGCGATACCGTGCTTACAAGTAGTTATTCCGGCAGCTATCCACCGGGAATTATAGTGGGAAGGGTCGCTGCCGTCGAAGCCGATCCCGCAAGTGGTTTTTATGAATTGAAAATAAAAACAGCAACCGATTTTTTCAGCCTGCAGTATGCTTACCTGGTTGATAACATGATGATGGTAGAACAAAAAGAACTGGAGGCCAAAAAGCCAAAATAACAATGAGCGCTCTGTTAAGAAATATCATCCGGTTTGTGCTCTTCATTTTGGTGCAGGTTTACATATTCAATAAAGTGCCACCGGTGCACCAGTTTGTGAAGCCATACATTTATTTCCTTTTTATTTTATGGCTGCCTTTCAACATGGGCCGCGCCGCGCAAATGCTTGTCGCTTTCATCTTCGGATTGACATTCGACTACTTTAGCGGCACACCGGGTTTGCATGCCGCCCCATGTGTGCTCATTGCCTACCTCCGTCCATTCCTGTTAAACCTGCTTATTCCGCAGGAAACAACACAGCTCAGCTTTGCAGAACCGTCTGTGAAAAGCATGGGATGGGGTTCCTACGCCACCTATGTGCTTCTTCTTACATTCATGCATACAGCCTTGCTTGTATTTATTGAATGGATGGAGTTCGGCGACTTTTTATATTTTATTGGAAAAGTAACAGCGACCACATTACTAAGTCTTATACTGATTTTCATTACCGAAATGATTTTTCCGCGCAAGGGAAAATACAGAACGAATGCGCCGATTTGAGCGTTTGTGATTTAGGATTTAGAAATCAGGATTTAGGATTTGACTATCGACTATTCACAACTGACCATTCACAATTCACAACTTCACCATTCGCAATCCATAGCTTTGCACGAATGCCAAAATTCGAGGACACATATCAGCACAAAGGATTGAGAAAAAAGTTGGTTGACCAGTTGAGGGCGAAAGGCATCACTTCAGAGCGCGTGCTCGAGGCAATCTACAGCGTGCCGCGCCATTTTTTTCTGGACTCTGCATTTGATAAGATCGCATATGAAGACCGGGCATTCCCGATCGGCGAAGGCCAAACCATCTCACAACCTTACACAGTCGCTTATCAAACTCAGTTATTAAATCTGCATCGCAATGAAAAAATTTTGGAGATCGGAACTGGCAGCGCTTACCAGGCGAGCATACTCGCGGAAATGGGTGCATGGGTCTTTACGATCGAGCGGCAAAAAAAACTTTTTGAACAAAACAAGAATTTCGTCTTTAAGTCGAAATACCCGAGTATAAAATTTTTTTACGGCGACGGATTCGAAGGCCTTCCTACGTACGCACCGTTCGATAAAATTTTAATTACTGCAGCTGCGCCCTTTATACCGCCGAGGTTGTTAGAGCAGTTAAAAACAGGCGGACAAATGGTTCTACCAAAAGACGAAGGCGAACTCCAGCGCATGCTACGCATCACCAAGAAAAGCGATGGTAGTTACGAGGAAGAACTTTTCGATTATTTTTCTTTCGTGCCCATGTTGCGCGGAAAGAATGGATAATCGTCACGCAAAGCAACAAAGTTTGCAAAGAATTCAGAGTAAACCACGCCCTTAAATAAGCTGTTGCAGAATTAAATTTCCGCGTATCGATTCCTTTCTGATCATTTATCAAGCCATAAATACTGAATGAGCCTTCACATACAGCGGCAAAGTTTGTACGGGCACTTTGCGTCTTTGCTGATCTACCCGCCTCCGCGTGAAACCTACTGCACAATTATCTTCTCGGTATCACTCCCTTTATCACTAACTATCTTCAACACATAAACGCCTTTGTTCACGTTGAGCGGTACTTGTATCTTCTGACCTGCGCCGACATTGCTGAGTGTTGTCCTATAAATAGTTTTTCCGTTCAGATCAGCCACAGAGATCTGTGCCTTCAAAAAATTATCCAGTGCATACAAACCGGTATTGTCTTTCGCCGGATTCGGATAAATGTTCCAACGTTTGATGATATCATTCAAATCTATACGCTCAACGCTCGAGTACTGGAAGTGTCCGTCTTTATCAACTTGTTTAATGCGGTAATAATTTATACCATTCAGCGGAAGCTGATCTGTAAATGAGTATTTGTAAACGCCGCCAATATTTTTTGATGCCGGCGTTGTGCCAATAGTTTTGAATGAAGTACCGCTACTGCTGCGTTCGATCTCGTAATGATCGATGTTCACCTCGTTTTCAGTTGACCAATTCAACAAAACAGAATGCGCTCCCGATTTCTGCGCACTAAAGCTTAGCCAACTCACCGGTAACACGAGCCCTTTCACATCTTTATTTGTGTACACATAATATTCACCGGGTTGGAGCGTAACGTTGTACGATGTTGAAGCGAGATTCAATGTGCCCGTCGTTAAATAGTTGTACCATTTACCGCTTGAAGGAAAAGTGATCGTTGCGTTTTGCTGAACAACATCAAAATTCCCAAACACCATCACCTGTAAA
>DASQJI010000817.1:0-1523 GCA_035631175.1 Parafilimonas sp. | reverse complement strand
AGTGTCTTGGCTTCGGCGTACTTGTTCTGCTCGCGAGTGACTGATGCTAGCTGTAGTGTGGCAACAGCCACATTTCGGTTGCCGGATTCTTTGTGACTTTCCAAGGCACTTACCAAGCGCCTCATAAGAAGTTCGGCTTGCGAATATTTTTTCTGATTCCAATAAAACCTGGATAAATTACTGACTGCCGCCACCACGTCGTTAAACGTTGGATTTTGTGCCTTATCAATAGTGTCCAAGGCTCTTACGAACATTTTTTCCGCTTCGTCGAATTTCTTTTGTCGGGAAAAGGAGAGGGCCAATTTTGTAAGGATAGCAGGCACGATCGGATACGCAGGCTCTCCAGAATTTTCCATCAAAGCGAGACTTCGGTTGTATTGAGACTCGGCCTCATCGTATTTTTCCTGTCTGCGATAAAAATCGGCCAAGTTGATCAGACCCCGAGCTACCGCCGATGCTTTTGAACCCGCCTTCTCATAAATACTGATGACCCGCTTGAACCCTGCTTCAGCTAATGCATAGTTTTTCTGTTCCTCATGGAGTTCAACTAAGTTGTAGATAGCCGAAGCGAGTTGGGGTGATTCGCTGCCTAGTGCGTTCTCCATAATGGCCAAACAACGCTCGTATATTCGCTGGGCATCTGGATACTTTTTCTGCTGCTCGTAAATATAAGCCAGGGCGTTCAGACTACTAACCAGTCGTGGGTGCATTGGGCCTAACGATTTTTCTTCCAACTCAGCTCGGGTCGTTAGATACTTTTCTGCTTCCGCATACTTGCCTTGGTCTCTATAGATTTCAGCGAGGTAACCTGCCGCGGTGACGTAATTGACCGCTAATTCTGAAGCCTTGGCTTCTTTATCAGTGCTGGTTTGGACAAACTTCGAAATTATATTCAGGGATCTCTTGAGAACTTCTTCTGCGTCCGCAGTCTTTCCTTGAGACGAATAAAAGGCGCCCAAGGTGTTGAGGGTATAAGCTATTTTGGGACTTTCAGGGCCATAAGCCTTTTCTTGAATAGCCAGAGCCCTTTTTATAAGAAGCTCCGCATCGACATTCCTGGCCTTCGTCATATAGAGCATCGCTAAATTATTCAGGTGAAATGCGATGGCGGGATAGTCTGTTCCGAAGTTTTTCTCGAGGATAGTAATTACGCGTTTGAAATGTAATTCACATTGCTCGAAGTTGTTATGATTTGCATAATAGGCTCCCAACTCCCAAACGCGGTTCACAAGATCAGGATTGGTTGCCCCCATCTCTTTTTCATCGATCGCGAGTGCTTTTTTGAGTAGTTCCTCCGCTCTGGCAGAGTTCCCGGTGACTTCCAACGCATTGGCAAGCGCCGACAAAGTCCTGCTGTCGGCGGGCCGCAAGTCCGCTGCTATTTGATAGGCGTTGATAGCGTCTTTGTATTTTCCTTGTTCATAGTAGGTCTGACCGAGAGAGAAGTTGACCTCCGCGTAGTCTCTTTGAGCTTTTTCAAAATTTTTCTTCCTATCCTCTTTCGACACGAGCAATTGCTTTTC
>DASQJI010000816.1:0-2554 GCA_035631175.1 Parafilimonas sp. | reverse complement strand
AATTACGGATGGGTTTAAGACGTTGAACTCATCTTCATTGAGCGTTATTATTTCGCCGCAAACAATCGAAATATCGGGATAAGTAAATAATGTGTTGGACGGGATATGAATACGCTGGTCGCTTCCATAAGGTTGGCATTTTTTGCCCTTCAGTTTGTTTCCAAGTCCAATCCATAAATTCCTGGTAATAATATTGTGCGGCACCTTTGCTGCAGACATGGCAAACACTTCTCCCCTATAATACTCATGTTTTTCGAGAGCGGCATTCTCCATTTCAAGATACTCTGCAATCGATATTTTTTGTTGACTGTGAGAGATTGCGGGTTCCTGTACATCCATACAATAAAAATACAAATTAATGGCGACGACTTGCAGGTGGATTTGCTAAAACCAAAATTTACTTAATAACTTTCCGGGTTGATTGCGTCTGCAATCTGCAATCTGCAATCTGCAATCTGCAATCTGCAATCTGCAATCTGCAATCTGCAATCTGCAATCGTAAATCGTAAATCGTAAATCGTAAATCACAAATCGCATGAACTGGTATGAAATAAAAAACATCGAAACCATAGATTCACCCGCACTCGTGATCTACAAAGAGAGGATCCTCGAAAACATTCGAAAAATAAAAAGCATGAAAGATGTTGCTCACCTGCGTCCTCATGTAAAAACGAATAAGATCGCTGAAGTTTGTGAGATGATGCTCGGCGAAGGCATCACAAAATTCAAATGCGCAACCATCGCAGAAGCGGAAATGCTGGGTATGATCGACGCGCCTGATGTATTGCTCGCGTACCAGCCCGTTGGACCGAAAGTGACTCGTTTGTTGCAGTTGGTTAAGCAATATCCTTCAACACATTTTTCATGTGTGATAGATGAATTTGAAAACGCAAAACACATTTCTGAAATCTTTGACGCGGAAAACCTGGTGCTTGATGTGTATATTGATTTGAATACAGGCATGAATCGTACTGGCGTTAAACCATCAGAAAAAGCGATTGAGCTTTTCAACCGCTGCAATAAACTACGCGCAATAAACATTATCGGTTTACATGTGTACGACGGCCACATTCGCGATACCGATGTTGCCACAAGAACGCAGAAGGCAGACGAGGCGTTCCAGGCTATTGTTGAATTATCTGCAAAGATCAAATCGGAAGCAGGAAAAGAAGTGCGCATTGTCGCGGGAGGCTCTCCCACTTTTCCAATACATGCACAAAGAACAAACATTGAATGCAGCCCGGGCACATTCGTTTTTTGGGATTGGGGATACAAGAGCCTCACACCCGACGAGCCTTTCGATTTTGCTGCACTCGTAATATCCAGGGTGATCTCTGTTGTTGATGCAAACACAATCTGCACAGACCTTGGCCACAAATCTATCTCTGCAGAAAACCCATTGGAGAAACGTGTACATTTTCTGAATGTGCCGGACGCCGAGCCCATCGGTCAGAGCGAAGAGCATTTGGTATTGAAAGTTCCGGATGCATCAAAATTTAGAGTGGGCGATGTATTGTACGGAGTACCGATACATATCTGTCCGACTGTTGCGTTGTATGAGAAAGCGGTTGTTGTTGAAAATAATGAAGCCATTGATGAATGGAGGGTGATTGCAAGAGATAAGAAGATAACTGTATAGGAACCGGGCCGTAAACGGACATAGGAGATTCAGGGCTGTGAGGCGATTCGAAAATTTTTCAAATATGCTCGTCCCTACGGGACTTGGTTTTCACATGCATCCATTTTACTACCATAATGTCGTCCCTTTAGGACTGGACAACGAGCGACATGTGAATTTGTAAGTGCCGGCAGGGACGATCATTGGTAACCGGAATGTCGTCCCTTTGGAACTGGACAAATAAAGAACTAGTGAGGGCAAATTTGTAAGTCCCGGCAGGGACAGCCATCTGGTAGAAAGTAAATTAGGAGGTAATGAGTCCCGGCAGGGACGACCTTTTGGTAAGATTTATGTCTCTGCAATTTTTTTGCTTCATAATGGTCCTTTCAAGACTGATCCAATGATGTGATCGATTTGTCATATCCATCTTCCGGAAAGAACTAGCGAGGTGAAATTGTAAGTCCCGGCTGGGACGACCATCTGGTAGAAAATAAATTAGGAGGTAATGAGTCCCGGCAGGGACGACCTTTGGTAGAACGCAAATCAACAAAGAAACACCCAGGATTGAAGGGTTGATGAGGACGATGGTAAAAAAGATCATAAAAAAATTGCTGGCAATTAATTATAGTCGATATGTTAGCACAATCGGTGAAAGATAGCAATTGTTTGGCCTCCCTCTTTCGGTTGGACGGCACTGTTGGTGACGTTATAACAACCCCATAAAAAAAGGGAACGATGAAGTGATTTTTTCGTGGATAAATCTATTTTAAATAGTCTCAAAGAACGCTATCCCACTTGCGACGCAACAGGCGATGCCATAAAAAAACAACAGCTGGTATCTAAAATACTCAAAGCAGAACATGTTCACAATCGACGCACACCTGGATCTTAGCATGAACGCGATGGAATGGAATCGCGATCTGCGTGAATCCGTTT
>DASQJI010000815.1:0-3649 GCA_035631175.1 Parafilimonas sp. | reverse complement strand
AAAGTCAAAGAACTGTTGAAAGTGCATATAAGCTGCACGTTCAGGAAATCGGCTAGTAACCCGTCTGAAATATTCAACAGGTTGCTGACAGATGAATCCGCGCTGTTACGCCTGTCCATTATTATGTTCTCGGCGTCTTCTATAACGACAACCGTGTTCGGATTGTCAATGAGTATTTCTATAAAATCCGGATCCATCAGGTTACCTGCAACATTTGGTGACAGAAATAAAACACGCTTTTTGATCTTACCGATGAGATAGCGCAGGTATGTCGTCTTACCCGTGCCAGGCAGGCCGTGTAAGAGAACAATGCCTTTGTCTTTTTTCTTATTTAACCTGCCTCGTATTGTTTCGTCCACGGCTTTAAATTCATCTTCATAAAAGAGATCGATATCCAGTTTGGTACGTTTTATTTCCATTGCCTTTAACTCCATTTCCTGGCGGCCTTTTACGATCAGGTTTATTTCTAAAGGTTTTCTGCGCTGCCTTTCTTTACATTGTTTCGCCAATGCGGTCACAGCTTCCAGCAACTCATTTTGCTCTCCATCATGAAGTATATAACAATACCCCTCATCAAACTCGATAAGAAAATTTGTTTTCAGCACAACCATGGTCTTTTCAAACTGGTATTTCTTGCCTTGATGTTTGTACCAGTGATATTGATGTACATGATGTATGCTGCTACCGTATTTTTCTTTGAAACCTTTATATGCCTTCTCGCCGTCAACGCTGCCTATGTAATTTACATTTGGCAGCAAACTGAAATAATGCATATATAAGTTTCTTGCACTGAGAAAACGGTTATCGAACACGTTGATATTATTCGTCGTTTTCTGGCTATATAGATTGTCCATAAAATTTTCGTTTGAAATAGTAAATGCATAATCCATCCGTTGCTACATCCACCATTAATCTTTTCATTTTTCCACGAGAACACGCATTTGTGTTGCTTTTTATATTTTTCACGACAGCGATTGTTGTTTAACAAACAACAGTTTGAACAGCATTCACGCTCATGGCGTCCGCGTCCACGCAGCTTCCGCACTGATTTTTGTTGCGACTTTCAGACTTGAACTGAAATCCTCCACCTTATGAGAGTGGCGTGTTACTGGTTACACCAAGTCGCATTGTATTAAATAAAAAACCCGGTTGAAATAATCGACCGGGCTTTTCCAGGGCTGAATGATCAGCTCAAGAAAATTTCTGATAACCGCGGTCGGTTCTGCTTATATAATTTGTTGTCATTCCTAAAAAGATTTCCTTTCGCATTTTCAATTTTTTTATTAGACGCAAGTTTGGTTCGATTGCATACATAAATTGAAACTTTTTCTACTTATAAAAAGACTGAGCGATATACATTGAGAGATCTTTGAGCTTATAGTTCGCCGATCTGCAATTTAGAAGTTCCAAAGTTTTGAAACTTCCCATCGCCCGGTCTTATCAATTCATCTCAGCATGCCTTGCAAACCCAACTACATGAGTGTGCCTGAAGGCAGGTGTCATGTTCTTATCGATCCTGAACTGCGCCAGGTCATTTACCAACTTGTTCACGAACGCATAGTCATTTGCCGCATACAAAACCTGGCAGTAGGTATCGGCGAGTTCGATCATTCTCTTCCTCTTCAATACGATAATGGTACTGTTGAAAAGAATGTTCTTTTCGCAGTGATCGAAATAAGAGTGCTGATATGACGCTGTAATTACTGCGTCAAACGTTTCAGCGATGTATGTGAAAGCCTTTGTTACATCCATATCACCGATAAACGTTACACATGGAATCGCATTGAATCTCAACACATAAAAAGCCTTTGCATCCACGAAGTGTCCGTTGAACAATCCGGTATTTGCATTTATTCTCTTTAAAAATCTGATTCCCATGTTTACCTCCTTTCCCTGATTTTATTATCAGCCTCAATTAGTCGCGTTAATTGTACATAAGTATCTTTTTTGAGTAATTTTTTTTTGGATGCCTGATCCGAGATTCGTCACTTCGTTTACAATGACGAGCATCGAAGTCACTGCGACACGAGGACGCAACGCAACGCAACCTTCTCTCTATGCGCATTCGTTACACCGCGACCGTCTTCCACTTTCCTTTTCGGAACAATACATATGCAGCAACAGTGATCGCTGTTTCTGCGATAGGTATGGATATGAAGGCTCCTTGTGGCCCCATATGGAAATAATCTACGAGCACATATGCAAGCGGGATCTGGAATAACCAGAAGCACGCGAAATTTATCCATGTGGGTGTCCACGTATCTCCTGCACCGTTGAATGCACTTGTCATCACCATCCCGACACCATAAAAGATGTAGCCGGTGGTTATAATACGCAACGCCTGCACCGCTATAACTTTTACATCGGGTTGGCTGCTGAACACCGATATGATCGGCTCCGCTGCTGCCAGGAAAATGATCGACACAACTCCCATGAATACTGCGTTATATTTCGCAGTCTTCATCACCGACGCTGCCGCACGCTCTGGCTGATTTGCTCCAAGATTTTGTCCAACCAGCGTTGCCGCGGCATTACTCATGCCCCATGCAGGCAGAATAAAAAAGATTACGATGCGGATCGCTGTCTGATATCCTGCCGATGCTGCGCTGTGCCCGGTTTCTGCAATCAATCTAGCGAGCACGATCCAGCTGCAGGAACCAATGATGAATTGCAAAGTGCCCGGAGATGCAATACTCACGACAGACCTGATGATCGGCCAGTCGAGCTTAAAATGTTTACGCCGGATCTTGATCAGCGCTTTGCCATTGAACAAATGATACAGTTGATAACACACTCCAATACCACGACCTGTTGTTGTTGCCATCGCTGCACCTGTTAACCCGAACGCAGGTATCGGGCCGAGACCTCGTATGAGCAGCGGACAAAGAATGATATTGCAAATATTTGCCAGCCATAAACTTTTCATCGCCATCGACGCATCACCTGCACCACGAAAAACCCCGTTAATAAGAAAGAGCATCATGATCACCATACTTCCACCCATATCGATCCGGGCGTACGTTGTTCCCATTTCGATCGTTTCAGGTTCGGCGCCCATTGCATGTAAAATGTTTGGAGCAAATGCGAACCCTATGATACTGATCGCAACTGTGATCGCTATGGCAACCCAGATCGCCTGCATCGCTGAATGCGCTGCTTCATCTTTATTTTTTTCGCCTATTCGTCTTGACACGACTGCAGTCGCAGCCATGCTGATCCCAATGGCAAGCGAATAAACGATAGTAAGTACCGATTCTGTCAGGCCAACTGTTTGCACGGTGTGCTCACTGTTAGGTAAGTGCCCGACAAAGAAAAGATCCACGATCGCGAAAATGCTTTCCATGAACATTTCAAGTATCATGGGTATTGCCAGCATAAAGACAGCTTTGCGAATGCTGCCGCGTGTGTAGTCCATTTCAATTCCTTGAATAGCCTGCCTGATGAAGGAAAATATCCCGCTTATCGTATATGTTGATTGTTTCGACATTGTTACTTGTTTAAAAAAATTTCAAAACTGGTGATTGAATGAGCGGGAGATGCTGCAAACAAAAACCCCGCTGGAAGGCGGGGCTATAAATCAGTTAGTAACAGTCGTGGTTAGCTACAGATCCATATGCCCCGCATATGTAAAGTCATTCGCAGCGAGAGA
>DASQJI010000814.1:0-6894 GCA_035631175.1 Parafilimonas sp. | reverse complement strand
CGTTATGGCAGTTCAGGGTATTACACGGAAGACAAGACGTATTACGTGGAAACAAATTTTTATTCTCTTACTGAAGGCAAACTGCTTTGGTCAGGTACGACCTCATCTTTGAATCCATCCAAGCTCGACCGCACATTGGATGACATCATCAATACGTTGAAGGCGCAATTGCAGTCGCAGGGGTTGGTGAAGTAGGAAGATCAGTAATGAGTGATGAGTAATGAGTGGGTCAGCGTTTACAATGCGAACCTGTCCTTGAATACTTACATTCGAAAAAGTAACGAGTCCTGCATATCAGCGTCTGAACTGATTACTGATCATTCATCATTCATTTCAGAAAATCAGTAATGAGTAATGAGTGATGAGTTACAATGCGAACCTCCTTGAATACTTACATTCAAAAAAGTAACGAGTCCTGCATTTCAGGGTCTGAACTCATCACTGATTATTCATCATTCATTTAATGAGTCCTGCGTTTCAGGGTGAACTCATCACTGTCATTTATCATTCACTTCAAAAAATGAGTAATGAGCTAATGAGTGATGAGTTACAATGCGAGCCTGTCCTTGAATACTTACATTCAAAAAAAAGTAACGAGGCTCTGCATTTCAGCGTCCCAACTCATCACTGATCATTCGTCACTCATTTCAAAGAATCAGTAATGAGTAATGAGTGATGAGTTACAATGCGAGCCTGTCCTTGAATACTTACATTCAAAAAAAGTAACGAGGCTCTGCATTTCAGCGTCTCAACTCATCCCTGATCATTCATCACTCATTTAAAAGAATCAGTAATGAGTAATGAGTGATGAGTTGGTCAGTGTTTACAGTGTGAACCTGTCATTGATTACTTCATTCTCTTCGATTCAAAAAACTAACAAGTCCCGCGTTTTATTATAGGCTTGAACTCATCACTCATCACTCATTACTCATCTTAAAAGCTATAGTTGATCCCAAACACAACGCCAAAATCCAGTTTACGGCTACCCTCTACAGGGGGTTGATTGTCGTAATTATTATAAAATCCTAAGTTCAGGTTGAGATCGTCAATGATCTCCCAGTTGAGATTCATTTCCCCATCGTTACGGAAACGGCCATTTTGCGAAAGATTATAGTAGAATGTTTGCGACATGTCGAAATTGATCTCAGGTTTCGTAAACCTGAACAGATTAAATTGAAGTTGGCCAAAAATTTCAGTAAGCGTTCCGGTTTGAATGTCTTCACTGCTTTTTTCCTGGTTAAAAACAAAACCTGTTCTCGCCCATGCATACACATGTTTGCTCCTGATGAATTTGTTGCCGGCACCCAGACCTTCCTGGAAACGCCTGTCCAGGCCTAATTCAAGATTTCGCTGATAGGCAAGAAAGGCGGTGCCAAACCACGTGGGACTGAAATAGTAATTGTCTTTTAATGCAAAACTTTCATTGTCTCTTGTTACCGACGAGTCTGTCATAGTGTAAATTCCCGAGGTTGATAATGAAAGTTCCGACTCATCAGAAACATAGCGCACTGTGCCATCAAAATTCAATCTTCCAAAATCACTGGATCGCGTGTAACTGTAACCAAGTCCCACGTTTCCTGAAAAGCGTTGTATGAACCTCTTGTCATACGGATACATCACCGAAATATCCTGGAGAAATAAAAGGATCGTGTCAACATCGCTCACGAGCTGCGCATAGTTGTTGATCCGATAAGGAATTAATTTTCCATGAAAGACATGGTTACCTACCGTTTCAATTCTGAACAACTTGCTCGTGGCTGCGATCGTTTTTAGCTTTCGCAACTGGACAGTAATATCGTTCGCATCGTCAGGATCAAAACTGATCACGCCAAGCTTTATCTTATTTACTTCGCCGATGACCATGGTCCCATTAGTGAAGAAGATTGTGTCTTTTTGTTCCTGCGAAAAGGCCTTGTGCATGAGCACTGGTACAAGAGAAAGTAACATAAGCTTCTTCATGTCAATGGCGCATAATTTCAGATGCAGGTCGTTCAATTTTTTTGCTACAACAAACTAATTGGCCGGCGGTGCTATCGCAAGTAAATCGTAATACCCTGCAATCGCTGCTTTTCCGTTCCAGTTAACGGTTAAACGGCCTCGATGTTTACAGTTAGGCCTTTTTCAAATACACTGCGTTGGATGTTTCAATTTATCTTGCCGCATTAACTTCAAAAGCTGGCAATCGAAGCATTCGAAGTTTGAAAATAAATAATTGTTTAATGCGGATGAACCCGGTCCCTTAATTTAAGACCAGCGTCTTGCATTAGCGTTTTTGTTGCCCTTATCGGTTTGAAAAAACGGCTTAATTTTGATCGTTCATTCAAGAAACCTGTGAAATCATGGCATAACAAAGCTGTTTTCCAGGCATAAATTTTCACCGGCTGTTAAAGGACCAAAAAAACAAATTCCAAAAGGGATCATTGTATATCGGGACATCGAATACTAAAGAGATGAAAGCATGAAAAGGGAACTGATTTTACTACTTTGTTGTTGCAGCGTTGTGTATTCGTCTGCCTGGTCTCAGTATACTACGGATAAAGTGGTCGGGCAAAAGAATGAAGCGCTGATCGACAGTTTAAAAACAGCTGATTACCCTTACCTGCTGCCCATCTGGGGTAAGAAAGTCGCGCAAAAAGGTTTCAAACTTCCTAAGTCTGCCGGTTTGAGCGTCCAATACTTATGGCAGCAATCACAAATCACGATCAATAATCTGCAGGTTGGATTTAATAACGGGCCGTTGTATAACCTCGATGAAATAGTAAGATTTGATAAAGCGCAAACGACAACAAATGGCGTAAACGTAAGGCCTGATATCTGGATACTTCCCTTCCTGAATGTGTATGCGGTGTTTGCAAGTTCAAAAACTTCTACCGCCATCAATGCAGGTGTTTGGATACCGGATAGCAGCACGTGGAATAAAATAGCGACGATTGATACAAAGGCTGATTTCAATGCCACGACCTTTGGATTTGGTATGACGCCAACAGTTGGTGTTGGTGGCTTTTTCATGGCTCTCGATATGAACCTTACCTGGTCTGATATTGCCGAACTGGAGAAACCTGCTTTTGCGTTTGTATTTGGCCCACGGATCGGAAAAAATATCACGTGGGCAAATCATCCTGACAAGTGCCTCGCGATCTGGGCCGGCGGATTCAGGGTGAAATTGAATACCGGCACGACTGGTTCTTTAAGCACAGCTGAGTTATTTCCAACAGAAGAATGGGGTGCAAAAATTGACACAGGGTATATGCAGGTTGCCGAGAGCCAGCAGGAGGTGAATGAATGGTGGGAAGGCCTTACGCCACTTGAACAGCAAAACCCGGTGAATAAAGCCAAGTATAATACGGCAAACGCTGCACTTGAAACTTTCGGGAACGTGCTGGATGCGGCGTCGCAGGCCGTAACAAATGCGGGCAGTTCGACCGTTCAATATTCACTCGACAAGAAGCCGAAAGACATGTGGAATTTTATTATTGGCTCGCAATTCCAGCTCAACAGGAGTTGGATGATACGTGCTGAATACGGTTTCCTTGGAAGCAGGAGCCAACTGATAGCCGGTCTCCAATACAGGTTCAATTTCTAAAACCAATTTAAAACGACTTTATATATGCAGCATATTCGCAATCGGGAAAGTCTTAACGAAAAAGTTGACCTGGCGAATTGCGGCTTATTTCCAAAAGATCATTCATCAAAATCTCACAAATGAAAAAACTATTTCTTTTCCTCCCAATCATTTCCTTAGCATTTTTTGCGTGCAGAAAGTTGCCTGACACCGGTGCTTTGTCCGTGAGTTTTGCAGTGTCAACTGCGAAAAATGCCGATGCGGATTTTGGCAGCTACAAAACTTACTCGATGTCGGATACCATTAAGCTCAGGAGCACGAACCCAAAGGATACAGTATGGGATGATGCTGACGCGCAGCGCCTGATCAACCAGGTAAAACAAAACCTCGAAGCGCGTGGTTATACGTTTGTCGGGCACAGCACTATACCCGACATTGGCATTGGTTTTACAGCGGTCAAAGACTTGAACGTCGGTGTAGTCTATCCCGGCTGGTGGTGGGGCTACTGGGGATGTTATTGGTATTATTGCGGTTATCCTCCATACTATGGCTATGGCCAGATATACAGCATACCAACGGGAACGCTTATACTTGACATGATCGATTTGAAAAATGCGAATGCTAACCAAAGATTAGATGTTATCTGGAGTTCAGTAATGACGGGTGGGCTTGGTTATACCAATGATGACATTGACCTGGGCATCGAAGCGGTTGACCAGTCGTTCACACAGTCGCCTTACATTCAAACACATTAATCGAACTCTAAATTTTTACCAATGAAAAAATTTATCATAGCCTCTTTAATAATCGCTCTCTTTTCGTCTCCTGGTTTTTCTCAGCGCAATTTGTTTGGCGTCGGCTGGGAAGTAAATTTTCCAAACAATGATGGGTATGTAACGAAGACGAGTTACTCTGGTGGCAAATTGGATTACCGGCATTTTATTCAACACAAAAATCTCTCGTTTGGGCTGGCAATTAACTGGTGTACCTACGAACAGCACATTCCGCGGCAAACCTTCGTAAGTGAAGACGGTAACAGCGCACTAACCAGTGATTTTGTGGCACAGGTTTACCAGGTGCCGATGACCGCTACTCTCCATTATTATTTCAGCGAATCGAAAATGCTAAAACCGTATGTGGGTGTTGGACTTGGCGCACAATACCTCGACCAATCGTTATATTATAATGTGTACATAAGCGACGAAAACAACTGGGGATTTGTTGCAAGGCCGGAATTAGGCATCTATTTGACGCCTAAAAATTCTCACAATTGGGGCATCTGGCTGGCCGCCAACTATAGTTATGCAACGAACGAGTTCGGCGTTCTTAATAATAACAGCTTCCAGAATTTCGGGCTTACGTTGGGTGCGGCGTTTTGGCAATAGTTGAGTTGGTTAAGAACGGAAAGAAGTATCTCACCAGAATGAAAGCGAGAAGGTTGGTGCAGTTCACCAGCCTTTTTTCTTTCACGAAGAATCTTTAGCGAAACATTCTTTTAATCAAAAACAATAGTGCCGAATTTCTCATAATGATGAAAGGTTCCCGGTACTTTTTGCCATTGCCAGGTGGCTTCGCCGCTGTCATGATCGATTCGGTAAAAATTTGCCCGCCAGCGCGTACCGTTTCGGGGAGGTACATTCATCAGTGGAGTAAGCAATGTATATGGAATAAAGAATTCTGCAGTCCAGGCCTCCACGCCAGTTTGGTTCTTGCTTATGTGTGTTGCATGTTTCGTTCTGCGGTCGCCTTCGTAATGCCAGGGCCGCCATCCTAAAAACTTTCCGTTCATGTTGGGCACCAAAAGAGGTAATTCATAATTCAACGGCGACAATTCATATTCGAAGTAAACAGGCGCAGTTTCATCCGTCCAAAAAAAAGCTTCTACTACATCCTCATGCCAGAGGTCAAGAAAGTCTTCTTTCATTGTAGCTGTTATTTTGTTGTCTTCACAATAGTACAGGCAGTAGATACCGGAATCGGAATAAAGCAATTTTATTTTTGTTTGATAAGTGACAGCATTGCCGCTGCATAAAGGCAATGTCAACCAATCCGTGCCACTCCAGTTGTCAGCGCTGCCGTCGCCGGTAATTGTGAAATCCGTAGAATATTTGATCTTCCATATTCCTTCACCAATCGTGTCACTGAATGATCGTTGTATGCCACTTATGATCGTTGGAGACGATGCGCACAGTTGAGGCGTTGATTGCAAATTGACAGTGTTCATGAAACAACTGAAAAGGAAGCATGGTAAGAAATAGTTACTCATATGGAAAACGAAATGTAAACTGGTGCAACTATTAAACACAAAGGTTGGCATTTTATTGCCAACCTTTGTGACCCTGTAGGGACTCGAACCCTAGACCCGCTGATTAAGAGTCAGCTGCTCTACCAACTGAGCTACAGAGTCAATTAATATTTTCCCGAACCCTAGACCCTCCCGATCAGAATCGGGATGCTCTACCAACTGAGCTATAGAGTCAATTAATATTTTCCCGAACCCTGGACCCTCCCGATCAGAATCGGGATGCTCTACCAACTGAGCTACAGAGTCAATTAATAAGGGCTGCAAAAATAATTGATTACTGTATTTTGCGGACTAAATTTTTCACCGCTGAAAATCAATGCTTATAAAATAATATTATTGCTGGGATTATTGTCTTTAATTGCTGCGATCGTGATGGCGGCGACCGAGAACATCACTGCAGCCGGTCCTTTTTTGATCGGCTTCTTTCTGGCACTGGCGATCGGCTTTCGCGGTTCCGCTTTGTTAAAGGGATTGTCTTTCACCGTCACCATTTTTGCGGCAGTTACGACCGCGCTGTATTATCCAAATTATTTTGTTGATATAAACGGTTTCAAACTTTCATCGCTAATAACGCCATTGCTGCAACTGATCATGTTTGGCATGGGAACATCGATGAGCTTTAAAGATTTTGCAGGTGTGATCAAAATGCCGCGCGGCGTTTTGATAGGTGTAGGCAGCCACTTTCTGATCATGCCGCTTATTGGCTTTACGCTCGCAAGCTTCAGCCACTTTCCGCCCGAAATTGCCGCCGGAATTGTTTTGGTTGGATGCTCGCCAAACGGAATGGCATCAAATGTTATCTCTTACCTGGCTAAAGCGAACCTTGCACTTTCTGTTACGATCACGGCCATATCAACATCGCTCGCGCCTTTTGTTACGCCTTTACTTATGAAATTATTGGCTGGTGCTTTCATCGAAATACATCCGCTTGCTATGATGCTTGATATTTTGAAGATCGTGATCATCCCTGTGGGCGCAGGACTGATCTTTAATCATTTTGTCAGCGGTAAAGTAAAATGGCTCGACA
>DASQJI010000813.1:0-3678 GCA_035631175.1 Parafilimonas sp. | reverse complement strand
CATCATGCTCGCCGCCTCCTTCGCAAAGTACGTTGCGATCAAACTTGCGCCGGCTCGTTTTATGGATGTGAGTGTTTCCATAATTGCTTTGCTCTCATCAATCCAGCCCATCTTCGCCGCAGCTTTTATCATCGCATATTCACCGCTGATATTGTAGACACTAACCGGAACATTCACCGCATTTTTTACTTCCCGCACAATATCGAGATAAGGTAAACCCGGCTTGACCATTACTATATCTGCTCCTTCTTCAACGTCCATCAGCGCCTCCTTCACAGCTTCTAATCTGTTACAATAATCCATTTGATATGTCTTTTTATCGCCAAAACCCGGCGCGCTGTCCAATGCATCTCTGAAGGGGCCGTAAAAACAAGACGCATATTTTGCGCTGTATGCCATGATCCCAACCTTCGTAAAATTATTTTCTTCAAGGCCTTTCCTGATCGCGCCGATGCGTCCGTCCATCATATCGCTGGGAGCAACCATGTCAGCGCCGGCCTCGGCGTGTGAGATGCTCATCTTTACCAACGCTTCAACGGTGGGATCATTTACAATTTCGCCGTTCTCTACTATTCCGTCATGGCCATACGACGAATAAGGGTCAAGAGCTACATCGGTCATCACATACATTTCCGGAACGGCGTCTTTAATTGCTTTAATGCTTCGTTGCATTAGTCCATCAGGATTCCATGCTTCCTTGCCAGTGTTATCCTTCAATTCATCTTTGCATTTGATAAAAAGCAACACGCTCTTTATGCCAAGGTCCCATATTTCTTTTACCTCTTTAACGGTGAGATCGATACTCCTTCGATAATAATCCGGCATCGATGCAATCTCCATTTGTACATTCTCACCTTCATCGATGAACAGAGGAACAATAAAATCATTTGGCGTAAGCACCGTTTCAGCAACCATCCGGCGGATAGATGGATTCGCCCGTAGTATGCGAGGACGTCGTGGTAAAAACATTTGTTCTGATTTAATGATGCAAACTTGAAAATCTCTGATCTCTGATCTAAAGATGTCTGATCTGCTGCTCCGCTGATCTTTGATGGTCCTGAGGCAGGCCAGAGATCGGAGATCAGAGATCAGAGATCATACATCACAGATTCTCTTCATTTGAATCCTATATTTTTTCTTTTGTTTGCTTTTGCAGTTTTGTCCGCTGCGGCAAAGATTGCTGTTAATTGATTTGCTTCATCAATCAACCAATCCACCTCGTCACCTGTTCTCAACTTCGCTTCCTTTACAATTTGAAGCCAGTAATGACTCTCGTCGGCTTCTTCCAATACGATTTCTATCTTGTGAATAAAGTCCGCATCTGATTTTGACCTGGCCGTTGCACGGTAGTTTGACCCGACAGAACCGGCGGCCCGTATCAGTTGCTTAGCGGTTTCAAATCCGGCTGAAAATCGGTGCACAGTTTGATGATTGCCACATGAAAATCACGCGTTCTTTTTTGTAATTCCTTTCTGTCCATAGTTATATTTTCAGAGTTGAAAAATGTCGGAAATCAGTACAACGTATATCAGAGATCAAAGATCCGAGATCAGAGATCCGAGATCAGCCCTCGGCCTCCACCCATTCCCTCGGCTGCAAAAAAACTTGTAACAATTTATCTTCTTCACTTCCGCGTGCAGGTTGATAGTCGTACTCAAATCTGACCGTCGGCGGCAGGCTCATCAAAATGCTTTCGGTTCTTCCATTTGTTTTCAGCCCAAACAATGTGCCCCTGTCGTGTATCAAATTGAATTCAACGTACCGGCCTCTTCTTATTTCCTGCCAATGCTTGTTTTCCGGTGTATATCTATTGTCTTTTCTCTTTTCGACTATCGGAAGATAAGCAGTGATGAATGCATCGCCACATGCCTTTCCGAACCTGACCCAAAAATCGACATCATGGTTTTCATCCGCTTTTCGATAATCATAAAAAATCCCGCCAATACCACGACGTTCATTGTTGCGATGTGTGTTGACGAAATAATCATCGCAATTCTTTTTGAATACGGGATAAAAATTTTCGTCGAATTGATCGCACACGTTTTTATAAACGCGGTGAAAATGTTTTGCGTCTTCTTCAAATAAATAATAAGGCGTTAGATCGGTTCCACCACCAAACCAGCGGTCGGTAACATCGCCATTTTCAGCATACAGTTCAAACATCCGATAATTGCAGTGAACAGTCGGCACAAAAGGATTGACCGGATGTATGACCAACGACAGCCCGCATGCAAACCAGCCGCTCTCTGTCCTCCCGCTGGGAGCAAGTTTAAGAGCAGTTCGCATTGCATCAGTAACTTTTCCATACACAACCGAAGTGTTCACACCTCCTTTTTCAAATACATGCCCGTTGGCGATCACTCGTGTTTTGCCGCCGCCGCCTTCTGGTCGATTCCAGGCGTCTTCAATAAACTTTGCTTTTGCGTCAGCCTGCTCGAGTGCGTGGCAGATGCGATCCTGCAGGTCGTGGATGTAGTTGACCCACGTTTGTTTGACGGTGTGAATGGTGAATTGTGAATTGTGAATGGCTGTTCCCATACAAGGACCTTACTTTAAATCGAACAGGTAAGTTTTATAAAATTTGAAATAATCAACGGGTTGCTGGGCCTCTGCCCTACGAACTTTATCAGCGTAAAAAAATCCTCCGCAGTCCGGCAAATTAAAAACCGGCCACCGCCGCAGCGTCTCATTCACAATTCACAATTCACACTCCTTCACCGCATCCACAAACGCCTTCGCATGATCAACTGGAACATTCGGCGTGATGCCGTGCCCGAGATTCGCGATGTAATTCTGCGTACCAAATTCTGCCACCATTTCTTTTACCCATTTCTTTATCAACGGAATTGGCGCAAGCAACTTCGCAGGATCAAAGTTTCCCTGCAACGTGATATTATTATTTGTCAGTGATCTTCCGCATGCAGGCGTGATCGTCCAGTCGATACCAATTCCTGCGGCACTGCTTTGACTCAACTCCTTCAACGCATACCAGCTTCCCTTTGGAAACAATATGACCGGCGCGGTACCGTTTAGCGCATTGGCAATTTTAATCAGATACGGCTGAGCAAAACTTTTGAAATCAGCCGGGGATAGAGAACCAGCCCAACTGTCGAAAACCTGCACCGTGTCGGCCCCTGCTTCAACCTGTGCTTTCAAATAGTCGATCGTGATATCAGTGATCTTTTGTAAAAGCGTGTGCGCCAACCAAGGCTCCGTGTACGCGAATTGTTTGGCCTTATCCCAGGTCTTGCTGCCTTTCCCTTCGATCATGTAACAAAGGATCGTCCAGGGAGCGCCCGCAAAACCGATCAGTGGCACACGCCCATTCAATTCCTTTTTTGTAAGTGCAATCGCTTCTAAAACGTAGTTGAGATGTTCAGCAGCATTTGCGGTGTTTAATGCATCGATGTCGCTATTTGTCTTTATTGTGGCGGGCAGCGAAGGCCCTTTCCCTTCTTCCATCAAAACCTCAAGACCCATTGCCTGCGGTATCACCAAAATATCTGAAAAAATAATGGCCGCATCTACACCCACCTGGTCAACCGGCTGCAAAGTGATCTGTGCTGCGAGCTCAGGCGTTTGAACCCGCGTAAAGAAATCGTATTTCTCGCGCAGCTTAATATAGTCCGGTAAATATCTGCCTGCCTGCCGCATCATCCAAACAGGCGGGCGCTGAAC
>DASQJI010000812.1:0-2305 GCA_035631175.1 Parafilimonas sp. | reverse complement strand
TACATATTCCATGGGATATTCCGGAAGACGCAGCAAACATTAGATCACTTGCCGCACAAAATGGTTTGAAGTTCGACGCGATGAACTCCAACACTTTTCAGGACCAGCCTGGGCAGCAGTACAGTTACAAATTTGGCTCTATGCAGCACGTCGACAAAGCAGTTCGCCAACAAGCCATCGAACATAATATAGAAGTAATTAAATACGGAGTGGAGTTGGGTTCTGAATCGCTCACAGTTTGGCTCAGTGACGGCAGTTCTTTCCCAGGGCAACTGAATTTTAGAAAAGCGTTTCAAAATACGTTGGACAGTTTGCAGGAAGTTTATGCGGCGCTTCCGGCAAACTGGAAAATATTTATTGAATACAAGGCCAGCGAACCAAATTTCTATTCAACAACAGTTGGTGATTGGGGACAGTCGTTGTTGTATGCGACCAAACTTGGAGATAAAGCATACACGCTCGTCGATCTTGGCCATCACTTGCCCAACGCAAATATTGAACAGATCGTTGCGTTGTTATTAATGGAAAAAAAGCTGGGTGGATTTCACTTTAACGACTCTAAATACGGAGATGATGATCTCACTGTTGGCAGTATAAAACCGTATCAATTGTTCCTGATTTTTAATGAACTGGTCGAAGGCATGGACGCAAGACAAATGAATCACGCAACAGACCTTGCATGGATGATCGATGCTTCGCATAATATAAAGGACCCGCTCGAAGATCTTTTGCAATCGGTTGAGGCCATCATGATAACATATGCGCAGGCGTTATTGGTGGGCCGAAAAAAACTGGCCGAAGCACAAAACAATAACGATGTGGTAACTGCACAGGAAATCCTGCAAAATACATTTCGCACTGATGTTCGTCCACTTGTGGCAGAAGCAAGGTTACGTGCGGGCGGGGCATTAGACCCTTTGTCCGTTTACAGAAAAGAAAAAGTGAGACAGGCTTTAATAAAGGAGCGAGGCAGTAAAACGGTAGCCACTGGATTGTAGCCCCGACCCTAAAGGGAGTTGCAAACCTCGTCTCAATTTTTATTTCTACGAAAAATGTATAGAGTTGGTTTTGAAAATTTATTTCGCGTAGAATGCCAGGGGCGCTTTAAACAATTTGATCCCGTGGCTTTAAGATACATCGAAGGGGCAGCACACAAAATTCTATTAGCGAAATCTAATTACTCCCCTTTAGGGGACGGGGGCTTCAGGAGCTCATGAGCAAAATTCCCGTCATAGCAATTTTTGATGTTGGTAAAACCAATAAGAAATTATTTCTGTTTGATGAACAGTATAAATTGGTGCAAGAAGAGTCGCAGGCATTTGAAGAGACGAAAGATGAAGATGGCTTTCCATGTGAAGACATTGAGGCGTTGAGCACCTGGGTGTTGAAGAAGTTTCGGGAGGTCTCTTTAATGGACGATTTCAAAATTCTGGGCGTAAACTTTTCCGCTTACGGCGCAAGCCTCGTTTACCTGAACGATTATCGAAAGCCGGTTACGCCATTATACAATTATCTAAAACCTTTTCCCGAAAAATTAAAAAAACAATTCTACGATACATACGGCGGCGAAAGCGTTATCGCAAAACAAACTGCCTCACCGGTGCTTGGGAGCCTGAATTCAGGTTTGCAATTTTACAGGTTGAAATATGAAAAGCCGGATATTTATCACCAGGTCAAATACGCTTTGCACCTTCCGCAATATTTAAGTTTCATCATTTCTTCAAGAACAGCGTCAGACATTACGAGTGTAGGATGCCACACGCATCTGTGGGATTTCAAAAAGCACAAATATCATCAATGGGTATACAAGGAAGAGATGCGCACGAAATTTCCTCCGATCTATCGTGGGGATAAAACGATGAGCATCGTGAACGACGCCAGAAAAATTCCCATCGGTATCGGTCTGCACGACAGCTCCGCTGCGTTAATACCGTATCTGGCTTCCTTTAGCGAACCGTTTATTTTACTATCAACAGGCACCTGGTGCATCACCCTGAATCCCTTCAATCACTCTTTGCTTAGCGACTATGAACTGGACCAGGATTGTTTGTGCTATTTGAGTTACGAAGGCAAACCTGTAAAAGCTTCGCGATTGTTTGCTGGTTATGAACATGAACAAGAGGTAAAACGTTTGGCCGATCATTTCAATACCTCAAATGATTATTATAAGAAAGTAACGTACGATAGCAGGCTCGTTAAAAATTTTCAGGGCGTATCGAAATCTCACAGGCTCAGCGATGACACGGCAATCGTTCAGCAATCGGCATTCAAGGAACGTGATCTCGCCGATTTCTCCGGTTATGAA
>DASQJI010000811.1:0-2660 GCA_035631175.1 Parafilimonas sp. | reverse complement strand
TCCCTGGTTGTCTATTACGTCATTGGCAATTGCTTTTGCATCTTCGATGTTTCCGTTGTCCATTTCATTTTTCATTTCTGCAAGTAATTCTTTGTTCACTTCACTAAAATTATTCACGAAATTTAACGGGTTTTGTATCTCATGTGCAATGCCTGCAGTAAGTTCTCCAAGCGAGGCCATTTTTTCTGAATGTATGAGTTGGGCCTGGGTTGATTTTAATTCTTCCAGTGCATTTTCGGCTTTTGCTTTTTGATGATCAGTTTCTGCTTTTTGTTTTTTCAATAAGGCATACGCTTTTTGCCGGTGAATGTTATTGCGCCAAAGTATACCTGCAATAAGCAAGACAATAAGTAATCCCGCAATAGTTGCATATAACTGTATCCTGTTTTCATATTTTGCCTGTTCTGATGCAAGCTTCTCTTGCTTTAGCTGTTCATTGAAACTAATACTTTGTATTTCACGATCATTTTTTACACTAAGCAGGCTGTCTTTTAAAAAATAGCTTAATTCAATATATTTAATAGCACTGTCTTTCTCTTTTTTCATTTTATAAACAGTTGCCAGGTTAGTTACAGCTTCAAGTAAATTCTTGATCTCAGATTCAGCATTCCAGGATGTTGCAACTATTTGTGCATAATAAATAGCCGAATCTAACTGAGCTGTTTTCTTAAAGAGTGTGGACATACCACTGAATATTTGCAACGTATCCCTAAGAAAATCATTTTGTACAGCCAATGGTATAGCTGAACGATAATTTTCCAGGGCAGCATTATAATTTCCCTGCATAGTTTGTATAGTAGCTAAAAGATAAACGGGAAAATTCCATTGTGCCCCATTAAAAAGTTCATTATAATCGATTGCTTTTTGTGTATAGATCAAAGCAGAGTCCAGTTGATTCCTGAGCACATATATCTGACCAATCTCCGCTAAAAACAAGGGTGCCAGCCGATGACGTGGAAAATTAAATCTACCCCCAATAACGTTATTGGCTTCCGCTATTTTCTCTCCTAAAAAGGCATAATTCAAAGCTTTTTCATAATCTCTTGCAGCGTTCCAATATTGAGCCTGCAAAACTAAATATGAAGAAGCGGTACCCTGGTTATCATGAAGCCCTTCATAAATATTTAGAGCACCTAAAACATTTCGGATACTTAGGCCGAAATCCGTAGATTTTAGTCCTAAAACAAACAGGCAATCAGCTTCGCCTTCTCTGTAATTCAATTTTTTTGCTAACACTGATCCCTGCTGTGCGTATTTAATTACCGAATCAACTTGTATTTGTTCATTGGCTAAATAAGCTAAAGTATTTACTTCCGCTGTATCGCCCTTTTGGAGGTTTATAACGGCCCTCAAACTATCTGTCAGGTTCCTTTGCCCCCAGCCAATGCTATAAGCTAAGAGGAAAGTAAAAACAATAAATAAGGATTTTTCTTTCATTAAAACAGTTTAATACTTTTTGTTCAGATAGGGTAGGTAAATAATAAACTTACCTCCTTCTCTTTCCATTGGCTCAGTCTTTATTTCACGGCCATGCGCTTTTGTAATGTCATAAATTGTCTGAACCATGATTTATAAGATTTATTGATTGCCATGATTAGAGCCTTTATGTAACCGGTAATTGAATAATAATTCGCGCCTTTTCCTTCCTTCGTTTCTACTTTTATCTCACCTCCATGCGCCTTCACAATACATAACTCAAACTCAAACCCGTACCCTGACCAGTTGGTTTGGTAGTAAAGAATGGCTGAAAGATTTTATCAATGATATTTTGGGGAATGCCGTTTCCGTTTTTTCTGACTGAATGAGCTGGGCTTGTGCGCATTTGAGTTCGTAAAAAGAATGCTTTAATTCACTTGTCCTTTCCTCAACGGTCTTTTCAAGCTCAATTTTTTGTTGTTCAATCATTCAATGACGATTTGTTGTAATGGAAGTTGCTCGACACCGGTTCTCGCAACACCTGTTCAAAAGTTAACTTATCAGTTGTGTCTTCGAGCATTTCATAATACCTGTTATCCAGCGCTTGATATACCGCGGTATCATTCTTTATTTCGAAAACAGGAGCTAAATTATTTTGACCAAACCTGGCAAGGGAAAATATGATAAGGGTAATAAGGAGCCAGGTTTTTACGAGCAGGCAGTTCATTGGATGCGTATTGGCAATTGCTGAGTAAATATACTCCGTTTGCTTTTACTCTTTCATAGGTTATCGGTCTGACGCTCCGAAAGCGCCTGACCGTTTATTTTGACTTTTGCCTTATCTACTAACACTGTTTCCCTGGGACAACAGTGTCGAGGATGACCTGCTTTAGTTACTCAATATTCTCAATGATTCCCGCAATTCCCTGTCCACCTCCTACACATGCTGTAACCATCCCGTATTTCTTATTGAGGCGTTTCATGTCGTTCAATATTTGAACAGTGAGTTTGCAGCCGGTGCAACCCAGCGGATGACCGAGTGCAATGGCCCCGCCGTTAATGTTCACTATGTCTGGATTAAAGTCAAGCTCTCGTATTACTGCTAATGATTGAGACGCGAATGCCTCGTTCAGTTCAATGAGATCGATATCATTCAAACTCATATTCGCCTGCTTCAAAACTTTTGGTACCGCCGCAACAGGCCCGATGCCCATGATCCTCGGATGCACGCCGGCAGATACGCA
>DASQJI010000810.1:0-2519 GCA_035631175.1 Parafilimonas sp. | reverse complement strand
GACAGCGCTGCAAAATGTTGGTGCTTTTTTTGCGCGGATAAATTAATCTTTAAAAAAGAATGTATGCTACACGCGAAACAAGGTGATACAGTAAAAGTTCATTACCACGGACGACTGACTGATGGGAGTACATTTGATAGCAGTGAAGGCCGGCAACCGCTCGAATTTGAGGTCGGCAGTGGTGTGGTGATCAAAGGCTTTGACGACGGCGTAACAGGTATGAGTGTGGGAGAAAAGAAAACTGTTGTGATCCCCGCAGATGATGCATACGGTCCCCGCCAGGAAGATATGGTCATCGAATTTCCGCGGAGTAATTTTCCTCCGGATATCGAACCGGAAGTTGGAATGACCTTGAACATGCACAGCGAAGACGGCAATGATTTGCCCGTCGTGATCACAGATATCAGCTCAGATGCCATCATCCTTGATGCCAATCATCCGCTCGCGGGACAAGATCTTGTGTTTGACATTGAACTGGTAGATGTAAAAGGTAAGAGCCCGCTGATCATTCTTCCATGAGCGTCATGTTCCAATATTCCGATTTCAGGTGTTTCAATGTTACCTGCAATTACTGAATGAATGAATCACCCTCCGAAACAATGACCCTAGAAAATCCTTAAGCTTTTTTCCTGTTTAACAACCAGCCGAGCCATATTCCAAGAACTGCCCAGGTTACGAGGTAATTGACAAGGTGTGCTCCGGAATCAAACGTCTCATACCAGATGTGATCTGTATATGACGCTTGTAAGTAAACGATAAGACCGGTAAAGATCGCAGCGAGAAAAGTTTTGCCAAAACTATTTGCGGCATATCCTGAAATGATCCAGCAGAAAAGCATTACTATAATAATATCGGTGATAAGACTGCGAACCATATTCATTGTCATACTAGCGTCCATGGTTTTGTGGTAATAGATCTGCGCCCAAGGCTTGCCCATCGCGTCCTGCATCGCCTTTTTCTGTTCGTCACTCGATGCGCCGGGCGGGTTGTTTGGCAGGAAATATCCGCCGCTTGAATCAAACTGTGTGCTTAAGTAAGACAAGATCTCGTTTTGTTTCGGTGTATACTGCTGAGCGGGGCGTTGAAGATCAAGAATTACCCATGATAGAAATTGTAAGACGAAAACAATGATCCCTCCTACGACGGAACCTACAAGTATTTTTTTCATTTGGACTGTTTTGGTCGATGGAAATTAGCCATTAATTTATTTCTGCACAAATGATTTGGATAATCTGTTTATTTGTTACCGAAAATTAAAGGTGATGATACACGGATATCAGCATACGGTTGCCGAACGGTTCATGCGCTATGTGCAGATCGACACGCAAAGCGATCCACAGAGCAATTCATTTCCAACAACAGAAAAGCAAAAGGACCTGAGCAACTTGCTTGCTGAAGAATTGAGAACTATTGGCGTCGCCGATGCACATGCAGACGAGTACGGCTATGTTTACGCAAGTATCGCATCCAATTCCAATAAACGAGTTCCGGTTGTTTGTTTCTGCAGCCACGTAGATACCGCACCGGACTGCAGCGGCACGAATGTGAAACCCATCCTTCATAAAAATTATGATGGCAGCGATATCATCCTGCCTGATGATGCAACCCAAATAATTTCTGCCACCGAGTATCCGTATCTCAGGCAGCATATTGGCCATGACATCATTACGGCAAGCGGTTTCACCTTATTGGGAGCGGACGATAAAAGTGGCGTTGCAATAATAATGGACACAGTAAATTATCTTATCTCTCACCCCGAGGTTAAGCATGGTGAGATCAAGATACTGTTCACACCTGACGAAGAAGTTGGAAAAGGAACGGTGAAAGTCGATCTTCAAAAACTAAATGCTGATGTGGCATATACAATGGACGGTGGTGAAGCGGGCACATTTGAAGACGAGACTTTCAGCGCCGATGGCGTTCGTATCACGATAAACGGAGTGATCTCGCATCCCGGCTATGCAAAAGACAAAATGGTAAATGCGTTGAAGATCGCAGGCGAAATATTAGCAGCTTTGCCCAAGACCGAATTGAGTCCGGAAGTCACTGCAGGACGTGAAGGTTTTGTGCATCCGGTGGCCGTGAATGGAATTGCAGACAAAGCAACAATTGATTTTATCGTCCGTGATTTTCAGACGGCCAATCTTGCAAAGCATGAAGAGAGATTGCGCGCGATCGCTGAAGACGTTGTAAAACGGTATCCAAAATCGACAATGCAATTTAACGTCACCGAGCAGTATCGCAATATGAAAGAAGTGCTTGACAAAAATCCGCAGGTTGTTGAAAAAGCCAAAGAAGCGTATCAGCGTTCAGGGCTTACCGTGGTAAACGAACCCATTCGCGGAGGCACAGATGGCAGCCGTTTAAGTTTTATGGGTTTACCCTGTCCAAACATTTTCACCGGTATGCAAGCTATTCATAGCAGGCACGAATGGATAGGAGTGAAGGATATGGAAAAAGCGGTTGAAGTGCTTGTGAATTTAGTGCAGGTGTGGGAAGAAAGCGGTTAAAAGGTTCAC
>DASQJI010000809.1:0-2260 GCA_035631175.1 Parafilimonas sp. | reverse complement strand
TATAAACACGTGGCTCCTCTGGAGCCGACAGATGCTACACAAAAAAATTTTCCAAGCGAATAACTCACTGCCTTAAGCCAAACGCGTCTTTTGTTTGAAGTAATGTTTCTTCAGTCCGGTCAAGAATGCACCGTTTTTTTTTGTATTAACCTGGGTTGATCAAGTTTCCTTTGCACACATTATAAATGAGGCTGCAACGGAAACACTTTCTTGTTTTTATAAAGATGAAGCTCCTCTGAAGCCCCGTTAGGAGCGGCATGTTTATAGTAAGAATTGGAGTCACGGTATGCTGGCTCCGTTAGCAGCCTCCTCGAACGCGGCAGTTTAATAAAGGAAAATTGTCCTTCCAAATCCTTAATTTCACTTCACTGCTTAAATTAATTTTGGTAACCCTAAATCCCTTGTTATGCCAAACACATTTTCCCAGATCTATCTTCAGTTCGTATTTGCCGTTCAACACCGGCAAAGTCTTATCCCGAAAGAACATAAAGAAGAATTACAAAAATACATCACGGGCCTTGTCAGAAATCGAGGTGCGAAAATGTTAGCGGTTAATTGCATGCCTGATCATGCGCATATATTTGTCGGGTTTAAGCCAAGCATTTTGATGTGCGATTTTGTAAAAGAAATAAAGGTTGAAACGAATGAATTCATCAACAATAAAATGTGGACCAGGTTTAGGTTTAGTTGGCAGGTCGGCTACGGAGTGTTCTCGTACTCTCATTCACACATCGATCGTGTAATAAATTATATCTCGAACCAGGAGCTACATCACCAAAAGAAAACTTTTGAACAGGAGTATGTTGAGCTGCTAAAAAAGTTTGAGATTCCATATGACGTTAAATATTTATTTGACTTCGTACATTGCTAAAGCGGTAAGAGCCATTCAACGGCTGTTGCGGTCTACATTGCTTAGAATTTGTTCCATCATCTGTAGCAAAAGACTCCAATGAAACTAGTATATTCAGGGCCGAAAAAATTATAGCGCAACCGCAGTAGTTAAGTTCATTAATTCCTGCGGCTGATGCTGTCTTTGTTCATTGAAAATGAATTTTGCCGCGGGGAACGTTGCAAACTGGTAATTTGTAAAAAATCATCATGACGAAAATTCTGTTCATCGCATTGTTAACCTGTTCGCTTTCATGCAGCGAACAAAATTCATCAACCCCTCAACCTATCATCTTCGACAGCGATATGGGTCCCGACTATGACGACGTAGGCGCCATTACCATGCTGCACGCATACGCCGACAGTGGTTACATAAATGTTCTTGCGACCGTTGCCAGTACAAGATATGAAGGAGTAGCCGCCGTGATGAATGTGTTTAATACGTATTTCAACAGGCCAAATATCCCGATCGGCATTGCCAAACAAAACGGTTTAACGCTGCGCGACTGGCAACACTGGACGGATACACTCATCAAGAATTATCCGCATCAAATAAAAACAAATAACGATGTGCCCGATGCCGTTGAAGTGTATCGAAAGGCACTGGCTTCACAACCCGATACAAGCGTCACTATAGTGACCACAGGTTTTCTTACCAATCTTGCAAACCTTTTACGGTCTCAACCGGACAACTATTCTTCATTAGATGGCGCCGCGCTGGTGAAACAAAAAGTAAAGCAATTGGTTTCAATGGGAGGCAGGTTTCCGGAAGGTAAAGAATTCAATCTCGACCAGGATGCGGCTTCATCCCGATATGTCTTTTCTAACTGGCCAACGAAGGTGTTATTCAGCGGTTTTGAAATCGGCGATAAGATCAAAGTAGGCCTGCCGCTAATACACAATGATCAAATTCACGGTAGCCCTGTAAAAGATGTTTTCACCATTTGCATTCCTATGGCAGCGGAAGACAGCACCGGCAGAAAGAGCTGGGATGAAACCGCACTGCTTGTCGCCGTCAAGGGCTCTGCGTCGTTCTATAAATTACATCATGGAAGTATTGTGATCGCTGAAGACGGCAGCAATACCTGGGACGACAATGGAGCACAATCGCAATCATATCTTGAAGAAGCCGTTTCTCCGGAGATTGTTCAATCATACATTAATAATTTAATTCAACATCAGCCCGGGGGAAATAAGAAATGAGAAATAAGAAATAAGAAAGTTCGAGCGCGGCTTTGTGAAATTTCTACATCGTGCGCTACTTGAAAACCAAAGATTGCATGGATATTCAACTTGGTGAAACTTGGTGCCGTGGTGGCTTGGTGGTTTCTAATTTTTCGGACCAAGTCTCGAAGTCATAAAACGACAAACG
>DASQJI010000808.1:0-2497 GCA_035631175.1 Parafilimonas sp. | reverse complement strand
TCTCGTGCCATAATACCTGCTTTATTCCAGGGATCGGTTTTATCCTGGTCGAGCACCTGCGCAATAATTTCTCCGTCACCAACGAGAGTTTGATAAGCAAATCGAAATTCATCTTCGGTATCCCATATATCAGTCCCTGATCCTTTTATCTCGAAGACGGCGTTGTTGTAACATGCTGAACCTGCCACGCCAACATTGCCGATATCAAGCGTTGACCATCTTGTAGGCAAAGGATTACAATTACTATTACATGCCAACGTTGTGAATGCGCCCGAAATTGAAAATTCGCTTGAGTCCTGTGGTGAGCAAACACTTCTTATCCTGTAGAGAAATGATGTGCCGCATGCCAGCGCATTGAGCACAAGAGAATTTGTCGCCGATGTAGTTTGCAGCCAACTGCCCGCGTCTACGTTTTTATATTGAATGACATATGAGGATGCGCCATTTGAATTCCAGTGCAGCGTTGCGGAATTCTCATAAATATCCGATGTCGACAAGCCGCTGGGTATAGGGCAGCCATTGTTTTCCTTTCCATATACATCGAACTCCCAAAGCGAATAACCATAAATTGTTGCACGTTGTGTTCCATACATTCTCACATATCGACCAGTTGCTTTAACCGGAATGTAATTATCATACGAAATGTTATTGCTGATCTTTGCAACATCCGTCCACGAAACAGCGTCGTCAGACACCTGGAGCTTGAAGTTACGCCCCATCGCATATTCCCAATGAAGCCCCACGCTGCACAGATCGTATTTCTTTCCAAGATCAACATAGATGTACTGCGGATCGCTGTATTGACTGCTCCATCGTGTGGTTAAATTTCCGTCAAACGCTTTTGGCGCCTCAAAGCCCGCTACTTCAATCGAAGATGCATATGCAGGTCGATTTAAGGCGATATTAGTTCCGCCACATGTATCCGCATTATTCCCGGTTAAACCGTACGCCACGATCTGATTTGAAAATGTGGCGAGATATACTTTTCCATTTGCAATTGTCGGACAACTGAATTTTGCATAGTTGCCCGGATTATCGTTTGGGTTCGTACCGGAGTTCCATAATTCTTTTGTGACATCGGTTGCATCAAAAGCTCTCAAAATTCCCGGTCGTACTGATTGATTGGCGTCGCCGGTCGCAGCATAACTTGTCCACAGAATTGCGGTGGAATCAACAGAACCATTCGACGACACTGCAAGCAGAGCACCGTTATTTCCTGTGGGTCCCTGCACGCCACTACTGATAATATTAGCCAGGTTAAATTTATTGCCGACACGATCGAATGGATACGCATTCAATAATGAGTTCTCACTCCATGAATATGCAAATTCTTTTGTGCCCTGGTAATACGCGAACGATGAACGGAGATAAGCGTTATTTCCAAGATAGATCGTTTGCACAGCATTATTTGAAGTTGAGCTGTAGCCGCCCATGTTGTCCTTATTTACGACATAGATGTGTCCGTCTTTGCAGCCCACCATTCCAAGGTTTGTATTCGGCAGAAGCATGAGTTCTGTCACGCCGAAGTCAAGATCGGCGTTCTCCAACTGCTGATAGTTCGTTGGCGTGAAAAAACTACTTACCGACAAAGACGGTGTTAGTTTTAATGCGCTTTCAGACCTGTTGCGCAGATCGGATGCATTGCCATTTTTACCCACTGATCCATTTCCAACAGCGACATAAACATTTCCATTTGCATCCGCTGACGGCGCAGCGCCACTCATCCAGATGCCGCCGTTATATCCATCGGGTGTTGAATTGTAAATGTATTTCTGTTGGAGTGAGGTTTTATCATAACCCATCACCCAGCCGTGATACGGTCCCCAGTCGCAATGTGATGCCCACGCGATATATACAACTCCGTTCGCAAGGCACAACCCGCCGCGTTGATTTTGATGAAGCGGATTAAAAGAAAGTTGTCCGCCCACGCTGCCGTCACCGGTTCCATTGATCGTTGCGCTAATTAAAACGGGGCTGTTTGTTACTTCTGCGCCGGTTGTAATATCGAGCGCGTGGAGATATTGACGAAACTTTGTCAAACCACCTGACGTGTCAACACTTCTTGCTACCAGGTACATAACATTGGTTGCGGAATCGATGACGGGAGTGCCAACAATCCCCATGTTCCCCGAGAAATCATGATAGAAACCGCCGCATGCCCCGGTCTCATCATTCCGGCTTATAACACGTGAATTTGCCGGCGTGAGATTCACATGCCAATACGGAAGTGAAACGTTCGCTGAATCGGCATCAAACGCGTATACGCTGTTATTAACCGTTGCTACGAATACAATATTCTTTGGTCCTTTTCCCGGAATATCAAGGTTCAATTTTACCAAAGGTTGCGCATACACCTGGTCGTCAACTGAACGTGCAAATAATTTTCCAAACGAGGCCGGCTTCACATTATTTTTATTCAGGACTGTTTCCTTGTTATTCCAGCCTGTACGGCTAAGATCGTTGTGTTGGGTGAGAACATCTTGTTGTGCAATTGCGG
>DASQJI010000807.1:0-3426 GCA_035631175.1 Parafilimonas sp. | reverse complement strand
CGATTTCCCCAAAGCTGGCATGTATGCCTGCAAGAGCATAAGTATTACTGGTTTCAGTGTAAAGATTTAGTGCCTCATTAAAATTATCTATTGCTTTCTTGTAATTATTCATTTTTTGATAAACAATTCCAATACCTGTATGTGAGTCTGCGATCAAATTTTTGTCACCGATTCGTTCTCTGATCTTAAGAGATAAGGAATAGTTTTTCAATGCTTCGGCATAATTGCCTATATCAGAATATATTCCTGCCATGTTGTTGTATGGATGATGCATACGCATCGAATCTCCTCCTTTCCCTATTATTTTGAGTGCTTGGTAATAAATCTTTAACGCCTCTGTATATTCTTTTTGACCCCAATAAAGAAGACCAATGTTATTATAGCTGGATGCAATATTTTGTTTGTCACCTAGTGCTTCATAGATCTTCAAAGCGGCAAACGATTTTTTTAATGCTTCGGAATAATTGCCCAGGCCCTGATATATAAGACCCATGTTGGCGTAGTTATTTGCAAGCCACGCTTTGTTGTCTATTGCTTCATTTATCTTCGCGGAGGCCAGGTACATTTTAAGTGCTTCCGCACTGTTGCCCTGGTAAGCATACACAATTCCTATGTTATTGTATGTGCCGGCTACTCCTTTTTTATCACCTGATTCTTCTTGTAATTTCAGCGCAGCATTATAATTTACCAATGCTTCCGTGTAATTTCCGCGGCTATCATATGCCATTGCCATGATAGCATATGCTGCAGCCTTTCCTTTTTTGAAATCAAGTCTTTCAGAAAGGGATAAACAATTTTTGCAATACGTCAATGCTTTGTCATATTCGTAGTTATCAAGCGCTGCCTGCCCAAGATCAGCCAGCAGGTTTACTTTGTTTGTATCTTCTTTTGCTTTGGGCAATTCCGTAAGCAGGGAGTCAATGACAGCTTGCCGTTGTTTTTGTGAAAACAATTCTCCGCGATTACAAACCGTGATAAGGAGTAACAGGAAAATGATTTTTCTCATGCTGTAATTGTTTTGTTTCTGCAAAATCAACCTTTGTTAAATCTTCTGTTGACACACTACGCATCAATCCCTTTGTGTCATTTAGTGGAAGGCTTAACAAATGAGTCTCTATAGAACTACGGGGCTTGCGCCCCGCAGTTATGATCTGATCCACTGGTGGATACTCTTATTGTTTTACCAGCGTAATAGTCTTGCTTTCCTTGCCATTCACTACAGTTACAAGATAAATTCCCGCAGCAAATTTCTCCGTGGGCAAACTAATTATTGGTGCACTAATATTGCTGCTCTGCCATAGTTTATTACCACGCATATCACTAATAGTTACGGATACATTTTTCATATTGCCCGCTAGTTGCAGCGTTGCATTTGAAACTGCAGGATTGGGATACACAAACGCGTTCAATGCGCTTACTGTTTTTGCAGATTCATTCGAAGTCCTCACCGTTGCAAACTTGCCTGTTTCATCATCAATCTCACCTGCATACAGTTCCACCCCATATTTATTATTATAACCCGTTATGAACAGCTTATCGGATGTGGCAGCGATATTTAAAACCTGAACACCGCTGATGCCCTCATCATCAAGCGGGATCGTGCCTTCTACAGTGCCATCTGATGACCATAGAGAGCCAGAGTTGGCAAAAAATAATCTTCCTCCAAAACTGGTCAGATTTGTCATAGAAACTCCATCCGGATCATTTGTAATATCTTTTATAAGTTGGGTACCCTCCGCAGTACCATCGCTTTTCCACAGCTTTTTGGAATAAACAAAATCTGTTGCAGTGAAAAATACTGTGCCGTTCACGTCAGTTAATTCGTAAGCCGCAGGAAGTAAGCCCCCGTCATTAGCACCATCAAGATCTTTTATCGGTCCAGTCCCTCCTGCTGTACCGTTAGTTTTCCAGAGTTTGGTACCCTTCTCGTTGGAATGGTCTATTGCGCTGAAAAAAATTGTATTATTTGAAACGCAGAAGTATTTTTTAGTTTCATCAGCATCAAATCCCCACCAGGGATCAATATTCGCGAGTTTAACCGTACCTGCTTTTGTTCCATCAGATTTCCAGAAGGAATAGTAAGGACTTGTACCATCCAAAGCGCCGAAATAGACTTCATTGTTATAGGCAAACATTCCACCGGGAAGAGCATCATAAGAACCGGGGTTAATGTCTTTTACCATCTTCGTACCTGCGAGGCTGCCATCACTCTTCCATAATTCGATGCCATGGTCGCTATTGCCTGCAGCAAACAAAGCTGTGTTACCAACAACGTTAAGATAATCGGCAAAGCGATAATAGGTGAAGTCAAAATAAAGCGCCGATGACAATACAAAGGTTCCTTCAGCAGTACCATCGCTTCGCCAGAGTTCGTACGAATAGGTATAGTAATTGAGTACACCAAAAAATACAATCCCATTATCCGCTACCTTAAAGCTCGATATATAATATTGGTTCGCGTCGAAATCTGGTGTGATCTTCCGCAGGCCATTTTTTGAATTATTTGTTTTATAAATGGCAGTACTTGCAGCGCTTTGGGTAAAAATTTGAGTTATGAAATAGACTTCATTATTTTTTGACAGTAGTTCGTGCGGAAAAGAACCTGTTTCGCCGGGCGAAATATCATCAAATAAATCTGTTCCGTGCGACGATCCGTTAGACCTATACAGTTCGAAGTCATGCACCCGTTCATAAGCACTGAAGAAAACATGATCACCCAGAACTGCTGTACCGCCATAATAAGCCGCGTAAGAGCTAGAAGTAGAAACGGTATTAATATCTTTTACCACGTCTGTCGTGTAACCTGCATTATCTGTGAAAAAAAGCTCGGTCCCCTTTAATTCATCTGTGGCACTGAATAATAATTTCCCATGTAAGTTGGTAAGACAGGCGGGATAAGAGCTGGTAACGCCTTTAAAAATATCGCTTGCAAGCACCGTTCCCGCATCAGTACCGTCAGTTTTCCATAATTCAGTACCGTAGACTATGTCATATTTTACAAAATATAAATTGCCGCTGAAGGCATGTAACGAATAAGTTGTTTCGCCGGCAAGAAATATTTTTACGGGCTGTGTGGACAATTTGGTGCCTTTAGAATTCCACAATTCATCATGAAGGCCACCTGTATAATTGGTTACTTTAAAATACAGCGTATTATATACAACTTCCATTTCTGAAGGCACAATGAACTCAGGATCGGCACCAGGTGCAAGGTCTTTAACCAACACAAGGCCGGCTGCATCTGATGCATCATATTTAAATAAACCATTGCCCTTGGAAGAAGAAGAGCCAGGTATATATAAAACACTGTTCAGAACCGGAAAAGTTGTTCCTAAATAATCGGCATCTATTACTATATCATTATTGTTCGGTGCAGGCGTAGTGCCGGCATCGGTACCGTCGGATACCCATAGTTTGCGACCGGTA
>DASQJI010000806.1:0-6832 GCA_035631175.1 Parafilimonas sp. | reverse complement strand
AACGATGGAAGCAGAAGCCGCACACGGTACTGTAACGCGGCATTACCGGGAGCACCAAAAAGGAAAGCCAACTTCAACCAATCCTATCGCATCGATCTTCGCATGGACGCGCGGTTTGGAGTTTCGTGGAAAGCTCGATAATAACCAGCCACTGATCGATTTTTGTCATGCACTTGAACAGGTTTGCGTTGAAACTGTGGAGAGCGGCAAAATGACAAAAGACCTTGCCATAACGATCAAACCAAAAGTTGAGCACGGCACAGATTATTTATATACGGAGGAATTTCTCGATGCGCTCGACGAGAATTTGAAGAGGAAACTGGCTAAATAGGAATTAGGCCATTAGGATCTTAATTTGTCCAGCATAAAAATTGCCGGGTTACTTGAAATTTCTTGGATCGAAGAGAATTTGCTGCAATTCCCAATATATAAGTCATAATGATCCTTGGTTTCTTCCATCGGAAGAAACAATCTAAACTCATATTCGTTTTTGTATATTAAAGGTTTCTGAAATGGATTTTTTTCACCTGCAAAGGCGGAAAAATCCTTATACTCAACCAAGCCATATTGATAAGAAATCTTCAAATCGGCCAGACGGCTTTTTAGCCGCTTTAAAAATGGATGTGGTTTGATTAACAGCGTGTACTCGCTTCCTCTGTTGTGGCGAAATGACTTAATGTTTTCAGATGAAGATGTCCCTCTCTTTGAATCTCTAACAGATATTTTTTTTCGGCAGATTTTATAAACATTTTAATTCGACTGTCATAAAGTTACTTGAAACTTATTCAAATGCGACGTTCCAGCCTTGGTGGTTTCAAATACAAAGTAGCTGGCTTGTTTCAAAAAACTTACCTATTTGTTTCTGTTTTAGTTTTGCGCGCATGAGCAAGTACGATGTTTTGATAATCGGTGGCGGGCCGATCGGGTTAGCCTGTGGCATTGCGGCACAAAGGGAAGATCTTAATTACATTATTATCGAGAAAGGTTGTTTGGTAAATAGCCTTTTCAATTATCCGCTGAATATGACCTTTTTCTCAACATCCGAAAGGCTGGAAATCGGTGGTGTTCCGTTCATGAGCCTGAACCCGAAACCACATCGCCCTGAAGCGCTCGAATATTACCGCCGGGTGGCAAAGGATTTCGATCTTAATATTCACTTGTTCGAAAAAGTAGAGGCCGTAACGCGTTTGGAAGATCAGTCGTTCGAGATTAAAACGAGCAAGGGGAATTATCAATCGATAAATGTGATTGTTGCAACGGGATTTTACGATCTGCCGAAGATGCTCAACATTCCCGGCGAGGAGTTGTCAAAAACAAAACACTATTATCGCGATCCGTTTTATTACCCGTTTCAAAAAGTGCTCGTGATCGGAGCAAGCAATTCAGCAGTCGACGCAGCACTCGAAACGTGGAGAAAAGGAGCGGAGGTTACAATGGTTGTGCGGCAGCCTGAAATTGGACAACGCGTGAAGTATTGGGTGCGCCCCGATATACAAAACCGGATCAAAGAAGGAAGCATCAAAGCGTATTTTAATTCGACGGTGAAAGAGATCCGTTGCAATGAAGTTGATATTGAAACGCCCGAAGGATTGATCACCATCGAAAATGATTTTGTTCTCGCAATGATCGGTTACCAACCTGATTTCGATTTGCTAAGACGCCTTGGAATTATTTTGTCGGATGATGAAAAGCAGTGCCCGCTGTACAATGGTGATACGATGGAGACAAATCAACGAGGAATATTTCTCGCCGGTGTGGTTTGTGGCGGATTTGAAACACATAAGCTCTTTATCGAAAACTCGAGAAAGCACGCAGATAAGATCATTGCGACTATTGTGGGAAGGATGACGGTTGAGAGTTGACGGTTGACGGAAGGATCGACCGCTTTCTGTCATCCGTCAACCGTCAACTGGCAACTAACCTCACGCCAGCTCGCTCAATTCAAGCCAGCGCATTTCCTTCTGGTGAAGTTCATTCGTGATTGCATTTATCCTATGGCTGAGTAAATTCAACTTTTCGAACGGCGCCTCCGGATTACTCAGTTGCTCCTCTATGCTTTGCTTTTCGGCCTCGAGATCGGCGATATCTTTTTCCAACTGCTCAAATTCGCGTTTCTCTTTGTAGCTCAGTTTGCGGTTGACAGATGACTGCTGGCTGTTGACAGTTGACTGTTGACTGTTGGCAGATTCGTTGACTTGCTTACTGTCATCTGTCATCTGTAAACTTTCAACTGATTTCTCTTCCAACCTGTACTGCGTATAATTTCCAGGGAAATCCTTTATCACGCCGTTGCCTTCAAACACAAATAAATGATCTACGAGTTTGTCCATGAAATACCGGTCATGAGAAACAATTATGATACAGCCCGGGAAATCAGCCAAAAAATTTTCAAGTACGTTCAAGGTTGGCAGATCGAGATCGTTGGTGGGTTCATCGAGGATCAAAAAATTTGGATTGCGGAACAGGATGGTGAGCAATTGCAAACGTTTTTTTTCGCCACCGCTCAGCGCAGATAGATAAGTATATTGTTTTTCCGGCGGAAAAAGGAACAACTCAAGAAATTGTGAAGCGCTCAATGAACCACCTTTCGCCAAAGGAAAGCTTTCAGCGAAAGTTTTTACGTATTCGATCAGGCGCATATCTTCTTTTGCGTCCAGCCCCTGTTGCGAAAAATTTCCAAATACGATCGTATCACCAACGTTGATCTTCCCGCTGTCTGGTTTTTCGAGGCCTTGCAAAATATTTATGAAAGTGGTTTTTCCCGTTCCATTCTTTCCGATAATTCCTATGCGTTCACCTTTATTGAAGGTGTAATCGAATCCTTTCAAAATAATTTTCTCTCCATAATTTTTATACACCTTTTTCATTTCAGCGATCTTGCCGCCAAGCCTGCTCATCTTCACACTTATATTTAATTGCGCATCCTGGATCTTTTGTTTCGCTTTTTGTTCGGTTTCAGCAAATGCGTCTATCCGGCTTTTTGATTTTGTGGTACGCGCTCTTGGCTGTTTGCGGATCCATTCCAGTTCGTGCCTGTATAAATTTTGTGCTTTGTCGATGTTGGCCTGTTCGTTTTCTAAACGTGCTGCTTTCTTTTCCAGGTAATTTTCGTAATCACCTTTGTAACTGTAAATTTTTCCGTTATCAATTTCCCATATTTCATCAACTACCGCGTCCAGAAAATACCGGTCATGCGTTACCAGCAGCAGCGTTACATTTTCCTTGTTCAAATAATATTCGAGCCATTCAACCATGTCGATATCGAGGTGATTGGTTGGTTCATCCATGATCAGGAATGTGTGCGTGTGATCAAATCCGATATCAATGAGTGTTCGTGCCAACGCAATGCGCTTTCTTTGTCCACCGCTCAATTCTCTCACCTCCGTGTTCAAATCATGGATATTCAATTTGCCAAGGATCTGTTTTACTTTACTTTCAAAGTCCCAGGCATTAAGCTCGTCCACTTTTATTAAAGCTTTTGAGAGAGCTCCTGCATCACCGGTGTCTACAGCCTCCTCGTACGCTTTTATCGCCACCATCACAGGATGCTCGCCGTGGAAAATATTTTCAAGTGCGGTTTTTTCTTCGTGGAACTGCGGGTTCTGCTCGAACAATGCTACGGTTACATCCTTATGAACCCACAGCTTTCCTTCATCAACCGTTTCCTTTCCTGCAAGAATTTTAAGCAGAGTGCTCTTGCCAAAACCATTGCGCGCTATCAGCGCTATCTTATCGCCTTCCGAAATATTGAAAGAAATATTGCGGAACAACGGTTCAGCACCAAAACTTTTTGTCAACCCTTCTGCAGATACGTAATGCATTATGCAAAATTAGTTCCCGGTAAGTAGCTTTCATCGTTTGCTGTTTGTAATTTCTGGCTTACGTTGCATTGCTTTTAGATGGGCATATGGTTAAGGCGCAAAAAATATTTACACGAACATTGTTAGACTGGAACAGGCTACAGAATACTAGGGCAATGCCCTGGAAAGGAGAGAAGGACCCGTACAGGGTTTGGTTAAGTGAAGTGATACTACAGCAAACCCGGGTAGAGCAAGGCTGGAGCTATTACGAAAAGTTCATCGCAAAATATCCGTCCATTGAAAAATTAGCCGCCGCAAAAGATGAACAGGTTTTCAAATTATGGGAAGGGTTGGGTTATTATTCGCGCTGCAGAAACTTATTACACACGGCAAGGATGATCACCGATAAGTACCATGGTAAATTTCCAGCCGATCGTGATGACATGATGAGACTGAAGGGAATTGGTTCGTATACAGCGAGCGCTATTGCTTCCTTTTGTTTTGACCTGCCGTATGCAGTTGTAGACGGAAATGTATTACGCGTGATCGCGAGGTTTTTTGGCATTCAGACACCCATAGATACTTCCGAAGGAAAGAAATTTTTCAGCAGTCTCGCCCAGGCATGTCTCGATAAAGTTCAACCGGGACCATATAACCAGGCCATTATGGATTTTGGAGCAACGATATGCAAACCGTTGCCACTCTGCGATGCATGTATGCTGCGAAAAAATTGTCGGGCCATTAAGTTGAAAAAAGTTTCAGATCTGCCTGCGAAAAGCAGCCGGTTGCAGAAAAAGACCCGCTGGTTTTCGTATTTCGTTTTTATCGCCGATCAAAGAATGTTTGTTCACGAACGCAACGCAAAAGACATTTGGCAGCATTTGTATGAGTTTCATCTTGTGGAGACGGCCGCTGATCCGGAATGGACGTCAAGAAAAGTTAAAGCATGGCTGAAAAAAAATTTGGCGATTGACTCCATCGTTTCCATTCGCATAATTCGGGCACTGACACAAGCGCTGACACACCAAATGATCAACGGATATTTTATTGAAACAGAATTGCATTCGGTTCCGGCATCATTACAAGGCAACGGAAGCTGGATGACAAAGAAGTTGATCGGCAGAAAACCGTTTCCTCGCTTCATTCATCAATACCTTTCCGAGAAAAAATCGGGGCAATAACTTTTCTGCCCTCATTGTTATTTTACATTAAATCTTTTTATATAACTTTAAAGTCAGTTATGGCTTCATTGATGATTTAAAATATATTTTATGAGAGGCGTAAATAGGGTGATGCTGATCGGCAACCTCGGGAAAGACCCGGATATTCAGTACCTGGAAGGCAATATTGGTGTGGCTAAATTCCCGCTGGCCACCACTGAAACGTACAAAGACCGCGGCGGCAAGCTGGTTTCTCAAACTGAATGGCACACAGTTGTTTTATGGAGAGGGCTGGCTGAACTTGCGCAAAAATACCTGCACAAAGGAAGCCTGATCTATGTAGAAGGTCGTTTACGCACGCGCAGTTGGGAAGACCGCGAGGGAAATAAAAAATTTGCTACAGAAATAGTTGCTGATAATTTAATCATGCTTGACAAGAGGAGCGACAGCCAGGGCACCCACTTTCCTCCAGCCCCTTCCGCCCATGAAAATGTTGAAGGTTTCAGCAGCTCGGACGCGCCCCCACTCGGAGATGAGCCTGCGGGCAACCTTCCGTTCTAATTCCGGATTTTATTATACCTTTCGAGCGTGTTTGAAAGTTTGACGGAAGTGTTTTAACGAAAACCAAATAATTTGGAAATTCACGCGCTGCAGTTTTCATTTCTACAAGTTCATAGTCCCATTGATCCGCAGGCAACAACTGTTCTTATTTTTTTGCTGGTCGCCTTTGTTATGCTTTCGTTTGTAGTGTCGGGCGCCGAAGTAGCTTTTTTTTCCCTCACATTTAAAGACATCAATTTATTAAAAACGAAAGAGCAATCTTATTTTAAAAGGATCGTCGACCTGCTGGAAGATCCAAAGGGATTACTCGCTTCGCTGCTTATCGCAAATAGCTTTTCAAACATTGCCATTATTATCGTTTCAAACCTGCTGCTCGATATTTTCGTTGACTTTCAAAAATTACCGGCCGTATGGGTCGAATTCCTTGTGAAGGTTGTAGCTGTAACGTCGGTGCTTGTTTTATTTTGCGAGGTGATCCCAAAAATATACGCGAATCACAACAATATTCGCTTTCTTAAAAATTTTGGGATCGTAACAGAAGGTACTTACTACCTGTTTCGGGGAATGGGAAACTGGCTTGTTAAGTATTCAGACATGATAGAAAAGAAACTGACGAAGCGTTCAAAGACTGCCTACAGCCTTGAAGAACTTGACCACGCGATCGATCTTACCACCAACAATGCAGCATCAGAAAAAGAAAAAAATATTCTAAAAGGGATCGTCAAGTTTGGCAACATAACGGTAAAGCAGGTAATGCGGACGAGGCTCGATGTAAGCGGAATTGACTATGATACAACATTGCCCGAACTCATGAAAAAGATCGAAGACCTCCATTACAGCAGGCTGCCGGTTTATAAAGACGACCTCGACGAAGTGGTAGGTGTTTTGAATACCAAAGATGTGCTCCCCTGTGTGAATGAAACTGATCAATGTGACTGGCATTCATTAATGAGGCCTCCTTTTTTTGTACACGAACAAAAACTTATCGAGGACCTGCTAAGAGAATTCCAGTCAAAACGAAAGCATTTCGCAATCGTGGTTGATGAATTCGGGGGGACCAGCGGCATTGTAACGCTCGAAGACGTTTTGGAAGAAGTGATCGGTGAGATCAAAGATGAATTCGACGATGAAGACACCGGATTCAAAAAGATCGATGATAATAATTATCTATTCGATGGAAGTATCATGATCAACGATGTATGCAGGCTAATGAATTTGCCCTCGGACATTTTCGATCACATCAAAGGAGAAAGTGACTCGCTGGCCGGACTTGTGCTTGAAATAGCCGGCGAGATTCCGCAGGTGAACCAG
>DASQJI010000805.1:0-1557 GCA_035631175.1 Parafilimonas sp. | reverse complement strand
TAGAGATCTTGAAATGAATCAGCTCGTTAAACGAACAGTTTACGACACGCTGCCGGTAACTGTAGAATATTCCATGACCAACTATGGTAAATCGCTTGAAAAAGTCATCGAGGAGTTGGCCAAATGGGGTATGCAGCACCGAAAACGCATTCTTGGAAAATCAAAATAAATGCGGTTAGAAATACTTTCTTATCATCTCTTAACGTGAAGAACATTGGCGTTATCAGAATAACTTTCTACCAAATGATTCCTGACTGTTATGTAAGCGCTCCCATACGTCCATATCTCTTCATTAGAACCCATGATCTTCGTAACAGCTTCGGGCACGCCTTCTATCGTCAACACGTCGTCTGTTGATGAACCAACAGAGTACGATAGCACCTTTGCAGATGCATCTGCACGTTTCACTGTAACATTCAGGTTGCTGTCGGCATTATTATAGCCGGTTACAAATCCATCTTCAAAAGAGATGGTGCTGCGATTGTATGACCACACTTCTTTATTGAAAACGTCCACAACTTCTACGTGGAATGGTCGGCCCTGCGCAACAAAGACTTCTTGTTTTGACGAACCAATAGTAAATAAGACGCGACCGTCCTGCGAAATCATTTCAGAACCGGGTGCGGTCCGTGACTGATCATTCTCCGCACGCAACAACGGTTGGGTGCTGTTGGAGTTATTTTGATAGATGATCGAATAATCGTCGGGGACCTGCGAATTATTGCTGATCGTATGATACACGAGTGAAGAAAATGCCAGGATAATGATCCACGAAAAACGATAGCTGTATCTTTTTCGGCGATTATATCGTTGAGGTTCGGGCTCGGGATAAGAATTGAATTCGTATGAAGGCTCTGCTTGTTCGTAGGCATACACGGCCGTCAACTGTTCATCATAGGTTTGTTTTTTTTCGAAGGTATTCAAGTGCTCGTAGGCATCCTGTATCACTTTAAATTTTTCTTCGCACGACTTATCTCCTTTGTTGCGATCCGGATGATACTGCAAGGCCAGCCTCCTGTGTGCGTCTTTGATCGTTTCAAGTGACGCGAAATCTTCTATTTCGAGGATCTCATAGTAGTTGGTCATTCAGACAATGGGTGGTCTTCAAATTTAAAGAATTTGAATGATAACATCATGTGCGATGATGCAAAAAACCTCTCAACGGGAGCGGCTTTTTGCAGTGGCAAAAATTTTTACTGGTTTATCACCACTCACCAACACGAATCAGGTTGATGGCGGCCCGAACCTAATTTTTGCCGGCATTGCTGATGGTGATACGCTTATAAACCAGTTGACCGTTTTCGGTCAAGCCGGTGACCGTGATCGTATAATTTGCGGCCTTATCTGCAGTGTAAAAATTTATGTTCGCTTCGCCATTCGCATCAGTAACAATATTTGCGTTCCAAAAAATTGTGGTTCGTGGGTCAGGGTTCGATGCATTCTTTACCTCTTTAACCGAGTAGTCGGGCATTTGAAATCGAGGAGAGACGTGATAAGTCACGGGCTCGAAGGTTGGAAATTTATTGTTGCGAAAAGTGGTATTTCCGTCACCGTGGC
>DASQJI010000804.1:0-10759 GCA_035631175.1 Parafilimonas sp. | reverse complement strand
AGGATTGATCCACATGTCGTGGTTGTCTCCATGTTCCTGGTTTATCGCGGTAAATGTTTTTCCTCCGTCGATCGATTGCCAAAACTGAACGTTCATCACATACACATGATTTTCATTTTTTGGATCGACCCAAACGCCGCTGAAATACCACGGGCGTTGTGTAAGATCATTTTGTGTCGAGACACGAGTCCACGTTTTGCCCGCGTCCGTGCTACTGAAAAGGCCACCATTCTTGTTTTCGACCATAGCGTACACATGATTGGAGTTGGATTCGGCGATCGCGATCGTCATCTTACCTAAAATGCCTTTCGGCAGACCCGGATTGTTAGATAGCAGTTGCCATGTGTCGCCTCCATCAGTTGATTTATATAAACCACTTCCCTGGCCTCCGTCGTTCAGGCTCCAGGAATTGCGATATACCTGCCACAGCGATGCATAAATGATGGAAGGGTTGTTGGGATCGAACCGCATATCAATAGCGCCTGTACTGTCATTCTTAAATAAAATTTGTTTCCATGTAGCACCGCCATCGCTGCTGCGATAAACGCCGCGTTCTTTATTTTCGCCGAACATTTTGCCCATCACCGCAGCGTAAACAAGATTTGGATTTGACGGATGAATAAGAATTCGTCCGACCGCAGACGCATCAAGCGCCAGTACATGTTTCCATGATTTTCCGGCATCGATTGACTTATATATCCCGTCGCCCATGATAGCAGTATTGCGTATTGCGTATTCGCCCATACCAGCGAAAATGATGTTCGGATCAGAAGCGGATATTGCTAAAGAACCAACCGACGCTGAGTGAAAAGCAGAATCGGAAATTGGTAGCCAGCTGTTACCGCCGTCCGTGGTTTTCCAGATGCCGCCACCAGTTGCGCCCATGTAGTACGTGTACGGGTCATTCAGCACGCCAGTAACCGCCAAACACCTGCCTCCGCGCCACGGCCCAATGCTGCGCCACTTTAAGGTAGTGAGCGTAGAGGAATCGTAGTCTTCTGTCGTTAATTTTTGCGAAGGCGATTCTGACAGTTTTCTTTGTGCAGTTGTGGTGATGCTTACAGCAAGCAGTAGCAGCAGTATAAATTGTGATCGCATATGATTTTTCATGAAACGATAAAAATAATGCTAGTTTTTAACTTGACACAAAAAGTATCCGGCAGGTAGCGCAAATGATGTGGTGACAATTCATATATCGAAGCGGCTAAACATCAATGCGCATCCTCTGCTTAATTACCATTTATTTAATTTTTGTAAACCTACTTTTGCGAATAGAACGTTTGAACCAAAACAGCGAAATAAATTTCCATCGACGAATGAAAAAAATAGTTTTTGCGGTGTTTCTGCTCCTGCTCTTTGCAGCGTGTAATAATCACAAACCAACTAACCCGGTTGTTGATAGCAGCAATCCGGCTCCGCCAGTTCTGAATTATTCGGTGGTGAAAGTTTACCCGCACGACACTTCATCTTATACGCAGGGATTGCAATGGCTCGACAGCAGCTTGTATGAGGGCACGGGCAACTATGGCAGCAGTAAACTTATAAAGGAGCATATTACAGATGGCAAAGCAGAAAAGGAAATAAGCCTGGATAAGAGCTTTTTCGGTGAGGGGATTACAGTGATGAATAATAAGATTTACCAGCTTACCTGGAAAGAAAATAAAGTTTTTGTGTATGATGCGTCAACGTTTAAAAAAATAAATGAACTCACCTGGCCGTTTGAGGGTTGGGGACTGACGAATAACGGGAAAGAAATAATCGTAAGCACCGGGAGCAGCAATCTTTATTTTGTTGACCCCGAAACATTCAAAATAATCAGGCAGGTTGGTGTAACAGATAACTATGGCCCTGTTGCGTTATTAAATGAGCTGGAATATGCAAACGGATCTATCTATGCGAATCAATACGAAACGGATTACATCCTGAAAATAAACGCCACAACTGGCAAGGTGGAAGGCAAGATGGATTGCTCAAAATTGCTGGCCCAAAGTGGACTGAACTTTAACCCTGACGAATATTCTGTGAACACAGGCTACGTTCTAAATGGAATTGCCTATGATTCTGCGAAGAACAGCTTTTACATAACCGGCAAAATGTGGCCGGCGTTGTTTGAAATAAAATTGAATTGAAAAAATTCTCAGAACCTGTTACTTCTTAGAACTTGATATCCAAAAAAACGAATTGCAATTTATGCGGCGAAGAGTAAAGACCCTTTGTGTATTCATATCGGTTCTGTTGATCGTCTTTTCATTTTCCGGTGTTAATGCGCAAAATGTGCACGATACAACAACAAATGCAGAAAATGATGATGAAGACTCAACGCTGAAAGCGACGGCGTTGAAAAATTTTACCGGTGTGGCGCTCAGAGACGTTATCTACACAACTAAAAAAAATGTGCAGGACGTTCAACAACCACTCGGCATGGATATCTATAAGCCACCAGAGGCCGATGGAAAAAAATTTCCTTTGGTGTTATTGATCCATGGCGGCGGATTTAAAAGAGGTACTAAAAAACCATTAGGTATAGTATGTGCAGCATTGGCTGAACGTGGATATGTTGCGGCGACGATAGACTATCGTTTGGGCTGGGGCGGCACGCGTAAAGTATGCAGCGCAGACACTGTTCAATTGAAGCAGGCAATTTACCGGGCTTTGCAGGATGCACATTCGGCGTTGCATTTTTTGATGGAACACGCGGATGAATATTCGATCGATAGGGACTCAGTTTTTATTGGCGGCGGCAGCGCCGGAGCCGTCACCGCCCTTTTTACAGCCTATTTAACCCAGCAAGAGGCTGATGTATATTTCACCGGTTTGTCGAAGACGATGGGGCCACTCGATGATTCCACTCATGATGTGAATTCCGCGTACAAATTACAAGGCATTATCAGCATGTGGGGTGCATACGCAGACCCGCAACTGATAACTTCTGCAAATGCTTTACCTACAATTTTTTTTCACGGAAAGAAAGACCAGACAGTTCCGTTCAATTTTGGCCCGATCATTCCGTGCCCGGACGCAAGCGTTATTTACGGCACGTATCCGTTGTATAATCGTTTAAAAGAATTAGGCATAACGGCGATAGCTCACGTAGATCCCGAGGGTGGCCACGGCGTTTTTTCGCTTGATTTCAGGGTAGCCAATATTCTGTGCTTTCTGAGCGACGTGCGCGCAGGCAATAAAAAAGAGATCTATCTTGAAGGAGAACAAAGCAGTTGCAACTAGTTGTCAAATTGCTTTGGCGTATTGCACCGAAGGCACATTGTATCTTTCAAGTATAGCAGACGTAAGCTTCATCGCTCTGCCGATGGCCTGGTCCATATCATAATACCTGTATTCACCCAGCCTTCCGCAAATAAGTGTATTTTTCAGATGATCCGCTTCGCGGCGGTATTCATCATACAATTGTTTATTGAATTTGTCAGGGAAGGGATATTCATACTGGTTAGCTTCCTCTGGAGTGAAGGGCGTTTCGTGAGTGATCACTGTACCGGTCACGCTGGACCGGTCAGCAGGCTGCAACAAGTGTTTCCATTCAATTGTCCTGATGCGCGGTTCATCCGGATTCGGGTAATTCACCTGTACGCATGGCTGAAACGTGTCAACATTTTCCAGGTATTCAATTCTACGGCCCTGGCCTCTGTATTTTAGTTTGCCAAACTTATAGTGAAAGAATTCGTCGATGGGGCCGGTAAAGATGAGCATTTTATCGGCGATAACCCGTTCGCGATTTTTCAAATAATCGAAGTGCAATTTCACCGGTATGCCTTCCAGCATGTTCTTTACCATTTCGGTATAACCATTGTTCGGTAAAGCGTTCCAGCGATGATTCGGAGTAAGTGTGTTTACGTTGGGTTTATTGATCGTGATCCTAACGGCAAGGTCTTTATCCAGTTCGGCTGCATGTACGCCCCATTGCTTTTCGGTGTAGCCTTTAATAAAAAGCTGATATAATTTATCCGGCATTTTTGCAAGGCAAGCTTCTTCGAAATTTGAAGCCTCGCCTTTGAAAAGATCCCATTCTTTGCCGACGATCTTTTCTATGTAGTCCTGGCTTACCGGCCAGTTGAGATATTCACCGTTCACTTTTGAACGAAGCGTTGCTGCCCAATCATAAAATTCTGAAAAACGATTCAGGAAATTCCATATTTTTTCAGACCCGCATCTGAAGTAATGAGGACCATACTTGTGGATCATTGCTCCTGATTCATGCCGGTAGTCGTATACGTTTCCGGCAATATGATCTTTTCTATCGATCACCAACACATCCTGTTCGTGATCAGCCAGCAGCCGCGCAATTGTACTACCGGTTAGCCCTGAACCAACAATAACGAAATCAGCTCTCAACATATTCGGAGTTGTATTTCAAATTTCAAGCGTGATGTGCAAAATTAATAAGCTCCTTTACCTGATATTACGGCCAGGGGCGTATCGCAAAGAATTTTTAGATCCAGCAGGAGACTAAAGTTTGCAATGTATTCAGTGTCGTGGGAGATCATGTACTCGGCACTGGTATTATGTTCACGGTCACGGATCTGCCATAATCCGGTTATTCCCGGACGAACAAGGCTTCGAACATCGCGAAATTCAGGATACGGAACCAGCATAAAAGGAACAAGCGGCCTCGGACCAATAATGCTCATATCTCCTGCCAACACATTAAATAATTGGGGCAATTCATCCATACTTGTCTTACGAATGATCCTGCCGATAAACGTAATACGGCTGTCGTTTTTTCGCTTATGCAAAACTCCGAGCCGCTGCCCATTGATCGCCGCTTTGTGATCCCTTTGCTTCGAAGAATGATCGATCACCATCGATCGAAACTTGTAACAGTTGAAATGATCACCACCAAACCCCACTCGCTCACTGCTGTACAACACAGGTCCGCGTGAGGTTAATTTGATCAGAATAGTGATTAAGAGCAGAAAGGGCATAAACAAGATAATAAGTACCGACGCGACCACAATATCAAACAACCGCTTTGCGGCTAATTGAGCAGTTTTTTCACGAAGGGACTGTTGTAACATGTCACATTGATTTAGGATTTCGGTCTGAACATGGACATGCAAAACTGCCTCGTTGCTGATCGCATGGTTTTGTGCCTTTAGTTCCATAGATTGGTTCGACGTGTTTTATAGGTTAGGAATCAAAGATAGAGTTTTTTGATAAACGTTAATTTTTTTGAGAACTTAAATATTGATTTTCTGTCGCTTAACAATTATGCGCGACCTCCTTTAACATTATACGTATTATACATGTAAACTTTACCTTTTCGCTCATAAAAATCTTCGATGCATGCGGCAGTCTTATTTGGCACGCTATACCGCACGTAGCAACGGCGTCAAATTAAAGCAACTGGCGTACAGAAGATTTGTGGAAATAATCTTATCATTGCGCCCCGTGTAAACGGACTAATCTATGGTTTTTAATTCACTGCAGTTTGTCGGTTTCTTCATCGTAGTAACTTCTTTGTTTTTCGTCCTGCCGCACAAATACCGCTGGCTCCTTCTGTTGATGGCCAGTTGTTATTTCTACATGGCATTTATCCCGGTTTACATACTGGTGCTCGTTTTTACGATAGTGGTAGATTATTTCGCCGGTCTTCTCATCGAAAAGAGCGAAGGCAAGCGGCGGAGGCTATTTCTTATCATGAGTATCGTTGCGAACCTGGGGGTTCTGAGTTTTTTCAAATATTTCAATTTCATAAACGACAATATAAGCGCCCTGCTCGGCCTTTGCAATTTTACAAACCCTGTTCCCGACACAAATTTTATCCTGCCGATCGGTTTGTCGTTTCATACGTTCCAGGCAATGAGTTATACGATCGAGGTTTATAAAGGGAACCAAAAGGCAGAGCGTAAGTTTGGAATTTATGCGTTGTATGTGATGTTTTATCCCCAGCTCGTAGCCGGGCCGATAGAACGGCCGCAAAATATAATACACCAGTTCTACGAACCAAAAAAGTTTGAATACGACCGGGTGGTCGCTGGTTTAAAGATCATGTTATGGGGATACTTCAAAAAACTGGTAGTGGCAGACAGGCTGGCAATTTATGTGAATGCAGTTTATGCAAATGCCTATCACCACAGTGGGCTCACATTGTTCATTGCAACGATGTTCTTTTGCGTGCAGATATATTGCGATTTTTCCGGCTACTCTGATATTGCGATCGGCGCAGCAAAGGTGATGGGCTATAACCTCGTGGAAAATTTCAGGAGACCTTTTCTATCCAAAAATTTTTCCGGCCTCGCAAACCGATGGCATATTTCGCTGTACACCTGGTTTCGCGATTACGTGTATTCGCCCCTCGCAATGAAAGCGCGAAGAAACCGCGCAAAATTATTTGCATACATCGGATTAATATTCCTGCTTAGCGGATTATGGCACGGTGCGAACTGGACATACATTTGCTGGGGTTTATCGCTCGCCTTTTGCATTGTGGTGGAACGCTTGTTTGAAAATATCGTGAAGCCTCAAAGATTTCTCAGCAGGCGGTGGCGGGGAATTCTCGGGACGATCATCACTTTTTTGGCGTGTGTCATTTTCTCTTGTTTCTTCCGGTCCCAACACATCGCCGATGCCTTGCATATTCTAAAGGCTATCTTTACATTTCAGCCGGGGAATTTGTTTAAAGGAAGTCCGCCCATCAACTTTTATTACTGCGTGATCGCGATGGTTACGTTGTACGCAGTCGAATTCTTCCAGGAATACCTGCCCCAGGTTAAGTTGGTAAACAATAAATCGGTGGTGATTCGTTATACAGGCTATGTACTGGTGATCATGATGATGCTGATAATGGGTGTATTAAATGGCAGCCAGTTCATATATTTCCAGTTTTGATTAACCGTTGTACTGATAATGACAAAAGAAGAGATAAAGCACATAACACGGTTTGCAAAAAAGTTTTTTATCCTGCTCGTGGTTCTTTTTGTTTGCGACAGGTTAATAGGAACCTTGATCGAAAGAGCGTACAATGATGCACCGGAAGGAGACGTGAACACGTTTGCGCACAGCATCAACAATCCTAAAGAAGACATCTACATTTATGGAAGTTCGCGTGCAGTGCATGGCTACGATTGCAAGGTCTTTACCGACTCACTGGGATATTCATGCTTCAATAACGGAAGAGAGAATTCCACGATCCTGTATCACAATACCATTCTCAATGAAATGCTGAAGAAACATGCACCACAGATCGTGATACTCGACGTTTCTGCTAAAGAATTAACGTGGCGGTCAGCAGAAAACAGCAAACTTGTTTTAGCCTCCATGATCTTACCTTACGTTCGGCGCGATACCAGTTTCAGAAATATTGCGAAGGAACTTTTTCCCGAAGAATTAAGAAAGGCAGAGGTCTCAAAAATTTATGCATATAACTCGCTGCTACTGGCTTTACTTTTGGGTCCTGACAAGGCGGATAAGTCGGACATCGTAAATGGCTATTTGCCATTACACGGCGTAAAGGAAGAAGGTACGCCGCCTGAACTTACAGATGAAAACGACAAAACCGATGCAATGGCAACCCAGGATTTTGAAAACTTCGTGAGGGTTCTTACTCAAAAGCATATCAAGTTGTATGTGATCCAGTCGCCATTGTATGTAAAACCGTTTACTACATCGGTGTCATTGGAAGCGATGAAGGCGATCCTAAAAAAATATAATGTTCCCTTCTGGGATTATGCTTTCGACACCACATTTTATAAAAGGGAATATTTTTATGATAATATTCATTTGAATGACAAAGGCGCAACACTCTTTTCCGCCAGGATCGCCGGCGATATCAAGAAAGATCTTGAAAAAGATAAAGCGCTTTCTGTTCAGCAAAAAAACCTCGCTAACCGATGACAGATCTTTTGAAAAATAATGAAGCCCTGCTAAAAAAGCCGATCATATTTATCGGCACCGGCCGCTCCGGCACCACGGTGATATCTGAAATCATTTTTCAGCATGAAGACCTTGCGTGGCATTCCAATTACCAGGAGCTTTTTCCTAAGTTCCCCGCGATAAATTACCTGCGCCGCGCTTTTGACAACAGGTTCTGGCGTTTCATCGGAATGAATACTCAAAACAACCGCTCATTCACCAACTACATGTTGTTCCGGCCTATAGAAAGATATGATTTTTGGGAAGCAGTAACAGGTGACCGGATCGATTTCTCAAGGAGCTTTTTGTTGAACGAAAAAGCAACGTCCGAAGAAAGAAACCACATTCGTACATTCTTCGCGAAAATTGTGAAATTTCAAAAGCGAAAACGATTGGCGCTCAAGATAACCGGCCCGGCCCGCATCGAATATTTGATGAGCATATTCCCCGACGCCCAGTTTGTGTACATCCAGCGGGAGCCGGTTGCAACCATTCGTTCATGGATGGAAATTCACTGGAGCGAAAACATAACCGGCCAGTTATGGTGGCACGGCGCATATTCAAAAGAAGAATTGCAGAAAGCAAATGAATTGTCCTCAAATCAATTTTTGTTCGCAGCGTTTCAATACCGGAAGCTGATGCAGACAACGCAGCAGGAAATAGAAAAAATGCACCCTGACATTTATATTGGCCATTATGAGGATTTCGTCGACGATCCAAATAAATTCATCGCCAACATGCTCGAGTATCTTCATTTGTCGCCATCTCCCCTGCTTGACAAATTCATGAAAAAACTTTTGATCACAGACCGCAATCAGCGAAAAGCGTTGTCACCAAAAACAGAGATGTCTGAAAACACCAAAAAAAGCATCATCGAAATTGTGAACAGCTGAACGTAAAAATATTGTAATGAGCAAAGCGGCTGATGAACGATACCTCGAGAAACCAATCATCATCATTGGCAGCGGCCGCTCCGGTACAACGATCATTTCAGAAATAATCTTTCAGCATGAAGACCTGGCGTGGCATTCAAACTACCAGGAGTTAATTCCTTTTACACCACTTGTCAACTTGTGCAGAAGGATTTTTGATAAGAGCTTGGGGGGAATCAAAAGATCGTACACGTATGTTGGCGCGAGTAAGAACACAAGGCAGGGAAAAAGGGCTTTTGCTCAATTGTTCCTGTTCAATCCTATCGAACGTTATAACTTTTGGGAACACATTACCGGCGCGCGTATTGATTTCTCCAGGGGATTTCTGCTCAATGAAAGGGCCACTGAACAAGAGAAAAAAAAGATCCGCTCTTTCCTCGCAAAACAAGTGAAGTACCAGGGAAAGAAACGGCTCATCATGAAATTTACGGGGCCCGCGAGGTTGGAATATCTAACCAGCATTTTTCCGGACGCGGTCATCGTGAACGTCATTCGTGAGCCAGTGGCAACCGTCCGTTCGTGGCTCGAAGTCGGATTCTGGCAGCGAATGGGCATCGATAAATTGTGGTGGCAGGGAGCGTATTCTCCGCAGGAAATTGAATATGCCGAATCGATCAAAACGCAACCTGCATTGATCACAGCATTCCAGTATAAAAAATTAATGGAGACAACGCAATACGAAATCGAAAAGCTCGGATTGAATGTGTACGAGGGCAGGTATGAAGACTTTGTAAAAGATCCAAAAACGTTTATTATAAACCTGATGGCATTCATGCAACTGCCCCCATCGGAACGCGTGAACGCGTATCTTGAAAAAATGATCGTGATGAACAGGAATGAGCGTGGATCACAAACATCAAGGTCTGACATCACAGAGGAGATGAAAGAAAATATCCTTGCAATTACGGGTCCATATAAGGTTGATAAGTTCACACATTAAAGTACCTCAATTCATGGGAAGTTTTTAATCAACAGATCAACTTTCGAAAAAGAACGATGGAACAAAAAATAAAAGTTGCGCATGTGATCCGCGTGTTCAGTTATGGAGGCGCTGAGATCTTATTGCGTGAGTTTTTTACCAACCCCATCTTCCAACAAGCTGTCTCGTCTCACCTCTACATCTTAGATCATAAAAAGCTCGGGCTTGTTCCGGAAGTGCAGCCTCATGTGCGGAAAGTACGGCATTACAAGATCAGCTCTCTCATTTTTCCCTTTGAGTACATCAAATTCCTCCGCGATATAACCAGGGGTAAATATGATATTGTTCATATGCACCTGCCTGTTGCAGGATGGTTGACCATACCGGCAAAAATGTTCACGGGAAAAACAAAATTTGTTTATTCGGAACACAACCTCGTAACCTTCTACGCGAAATACAATTATTATCTGTCCGGCCTGGTCTACCGGTTCTTTGATTGCGTGATCTACGTATCGAAGGAAGTTGGCGAAGTGATCAAAAAAGTTGGCAACAAATGGTTCTTTCATGCTGAGCGCTCAGTGATGATATTGAATGGCACCGACACAGATAAATTTTCGAACGCTCATCGTGCAAGCGAAAATATTTTGCAACAATTCACCGTAGGTCTTGTCGCGCGTTTTCGTCCGCAGAAACGTGTGGACAGATGGGTTGAAGTTGCATACGAAACACATAAATTAAATCCCGATATAAAATTCTTAATGGTGGGCGACGGCCCGGATGATGAGATGCTTCGTGAAAAAATCGAGCGACTCGGCATGAACGATAAGATCGAATTGCCCGGAATGTTATCGGATACGCTTTCTGCTTTTAAGCGCATGGACATTTTTCTTCTCACCAGCGACTTTGAAGGGCTTCCTCTTGCGCTGATGGAAGCAATGAGCACCGGCTGCGTACCCGTTGTGAGCAATGTGGGCGGCATTAAGCAATTAGAATTTGACGGGTTCGGTAAAAAGTTTGACGGATTTGATCCGAAACAAATTGC
>DASQJI010000803.1:0-2357 GCA_035631175.1 Parafilimonas sp. | reverse complement strand
TAGAGATCTTGAAATGAATCAGCTCGTTAAACGAACAGTTTACGACACGCTGCCGGTAACTGTAGAATATTCCATGACCAACTATGGTAAATCGCTTGAAAAAGTCATCGAGGAGTTGGCCAAATGGGGTATGCAGCACCGTAAACGCATTCTTGGAAAATCAAAATAAATGGTGCTGATTGAGAAGTCTTCTCACTTTTTAAATGAAGAAGACCACCTGTATCAGAACCATTGCTGAAATCAAAATTTAAAGAAGTTGAATCATAACATCATCTGATAACACAAAAGAAAAAGCCCTCAACACAAGAGGCCTTTGCAATGGGCAAAAATTTTATTGATGCACTGCCAGGAACACGAATCAGATTGATGCAGCCCGAAACTATTTTTTGCCCACATTGCTGATGGTGATACGCTTATAAACCAGTTGACCGTTTTCGGTCAAGCCGGTGACCGTGATCGTATAATTTGCGGCCTTATCTGCGGTGTAAAAATTTATGTTCGCTTCGCCATTCGCATCAGTAACAATATTTGCGTTCCAAAAAATTGTGGTTCGTGGGTCAGGGTTCGATGCATTCTTTACCTCTTTAACCGAGTAGTCGGGCATCTGAAATCGAGGAGAGACGTGATAAGTCACGGGCTCGAAGGTTGGAAATTTATTGTTGCGAAAAGTGGTATTTCCGTCACCGTGGCGCGTATTAATTGAAATCACACCATTGCCACCGCGCAGTCCAAACTGGGCGGCCTCCGCGCCTCGCAGCACTTCAATAAAATCTATATCCGCGGGATTCAAACCGTTCAAAAAATTTATCACGAGGTCGCCGGGAGGTACCTCGCACCCGTCCATAATTATCAGCGGCTGTCCAAAATGTCCGCGAAAATTAATGTTCGGTCCAAAGATGGCAATATCTCCAAACGACAATGTTACGCCCGGCACCAGCAGAATTGCATTCCCTAATGCATTGTAGCCCCCATACCTGAATTTATCACTCGTAAGGATCTGGGAGATGGTACTTAAGCGGCGGGACGCATCATAGTTTAGTTGTTCTTTTTGTACTGTGCTTACAGTTACGGGCCTTAACCATCCTTCTCCGTTGAATACGGTCGAAGCATCCATGTGAAATGCTCGTAACGAAGCGAGCGCTTTCATATTATCTGCAAGAAACCGTTGTTTGAGAAAGAGAGGTGTTGGAATATGCGGAAAATGAAAGCTGTCAATTTTAATACTATCTGCAATTGTTTGCACCAGCCGCTTATCAGTTACCTGCAAAGCAAGTTGCAAACTGTCAAATCCCTGCGGTAGTGATAAGCTGAACCTTCCGTTAGCATCAGTTGTATCCACATCCGTAAAAAACTGGCGGGTGTTTCTCGCAAATGCGGTTATGATCCGGCCGCTGATCCCGTTGCCTTTTTTATTTGTTATTGTTCCTGTTAAGTTTTCAAGTGCTTTGTCGTCACCATAGCCATTAGTCGAACTTGTTTCCGAGGTATCAGCAGAAGCTGATCTTCTGGTTGCCATAAACTCGTCAATTTCCTCACCGCTATATTTTTCATGATAGCGATCTAACCATGTTTCACAAAGCAAGCCGTCTAACGGCGGCAGACTTGTGGCTTCCATACTGTCCGAAAGTTCCTGAATCGATTCGTCTTCCACGGCGATGTTCAATACACTCATAATTGGCTTTCCTTCCGTCGATGATACCTTAACGCGAACGTTTACATTTTCCTTTGCAGCATATGTCTTTTTATCAGTTATCACCGTCACGGTGGAATTTTTCGGAGGGATATAAAATTTTCGCTCGTTAATGACCTTTTTATTGTCATCAAACAATAGCAATTGAACGATTCCTGTTGGAAAATTCTCGATAGGTATCGTAATTCCGTAGCTGCCCATCCCTATAGCCGCATACAAAAGGCTGTCGCGATGCAGCGCCAAAACAGTTGTGTGCGTGGAAACCGGTAAAGAATCTTCAACGGTTACAAATGCTTTGATCGTCTTAGCGGTTTGATTCCGGAGCGAAAGCTGAATCGACGATGAATTTATTGCGGGCAGTTGATACCTGATCGTATCATTATTCAAAAAGAAAATCGCGGTATAAGTTTCTTTCGGATCATCGACAAATGTTAGTCGCGCAAGCCCAAAAGTGTTCGTGGTAAAAGTGGTTATCACAGAGTCATTCGCAGTTGCAAGCTCGCCTTTCACAGACAAGGGACTGCCATTAGCGTTCTGTATTTGAATGACGCCGGTAGAAATAACTCCGGCAATTCCAGTTAACCGTTCCGGAAAAAATTGAACCATCGGCCGCAGCTTATCGTTCCTTGCGATGCTGGCCTGGAATTTTCTTAAGTACAAGCTTTCG
>DASQJI010000802.1:0-2789 GCA_035631175.1 Parafilimonas sp. | reverse complement strand
GTGGGTGCCACCCCATTTGAAGATATTGAAACGATCAGAGCCCGTTCCGGACTTTCCACGACTCAATCTTATATTACGCTGAACAATATTATCATGGAGAGGCATCTCGAGATCGCGCATGAAGGCGAACGCATTCATGATGTAAAAAGGCTAAGACAATCTGTGGATGGTTACGATTACGATGCAAACGAATTGGTATTACCTATTCCTATTAACCAGATCATTATCGTAGGAAAGGACATATTAAAACAGAACGACGGGTATTAAAAATTATTCGATGAGAAATAGAATTTTTCATGTAAGCGCAGCGGCATTGCTGTGCTTACATGTTTTCAGCCAGCCGAAAGGAAATTTGTTTATCATAGGCGGGGGCTCACGATCTGATGAGTTAATGCATTCTTTAGTGAGCACAGCGCAGTTGCGCACCAATGATTATATAGTTGTACTACCAATGGCTACGACAGAGCCGGACACTTCATTTTATTATATTTCCGAAGACCTCGAAAAAGTCTGCAGCAACAAAATCGTAAGTTTCAATTTTACCCAACGGGATGTCAACAAAAAACAGTGGCTTGACTCCGTACAAAATGCGAAACTGATCTTTATTACAGGAGGGGATCAAATCCGCTTCATGAATGTTGTGCTGAATACTCCAATCCAGGCGGCGATTCAAAAAGCTTATGATGATGGTGCCACCGTTGCCGGAACAAGCGCTGGTGCCGCCGTGATGAGTTACTACATGGTAACCGGCAACCAGCTACTCGGAGACACGACTTACGAATCAACTTTTCCGAAACTTTGGTACAACAATGTTGAGATCACACAAGGGCTTGGCCTGGTTGATTCCGCTATCATCGATCAGCATTTTATTGCCAGAAGTCGTTATAATCGTATGCTCTCGGCAGTTGCGCAGTTCCCAACGCTTCCATGCATAGGGATTGATGAAGGAACGGCGGTTATTATCCACGCCAACAATGTAAAAGTTGCCGGCACGAGCCAGGTGATCGTTTTCTCACATCCACAAAATTTGCGGGTAACCGATAAGGGCTATATCAAGTTTGATGATATTGAGATGCGCATCTATACAGCTGGAGATGAGTTTGCAATTAAAGCCCCCTAAAGGAGTTTAAGCGTCGCGAAAGATCCTGGGTTATGAAGAAACGTCGTCAATCCTTATATATCTCGATCTTGCTGTCTCCGTCTGATCTTACGTACCCGCGATACATTCCTTCGGTGTTAAACGACATTACGAAATTTCCATTCTTATCAACTGCGATCAGCCCACCGTCACCACCGAGCGCAGGAAGTTTTTTCATGATCATTTCGTTGGCGGCATCCTGCACGCTCATGTGTGCAAGTTCCATTCGGTCGGCTACGCTCTTCGCGATCGATAATCTTATAAAAAATTCACCCCACCCTGTGCAACTGACAGCACACGTGTTGTTATCTGCATATGTTCCCGCGCCAATAATGGGTGAATCTCCTACCCTTCCAAACTTTTTATTTGTCATACCGCCAGTACTTGTTGCTGCGGCAAGATTTCCGTAAGTGTCCAACGCCACCGCTCCAACCGTCCCGTATTTATAATCGTAATTATCCGGTTGCTTTAAAAAAGCTTTCGACGAATCTTCATGTAACATCTTAAGCGAGTCTTCCTTTTTCGCGTCAAGGAGGTCGAGCCAACGTTGCGTGGTGAAGAAATAAGAAGGGTCGACCACCGTGCAACCATTTTTCGCAGCAAACAGTTCCGCGCCCTTTCCGGCCATCATCACATGCTCACTTTTATCCATTACCGCTCTTGCAGCTGTGATCGGGTTTTTAATATTTGTTATCCCGGCAACGGCGCCCGCCTTTAAAGTCTTTCCATCCATGATAGACGCATCCAGTTCGTTACGCCCTTCGTTTGTGAACACCGCGCCCTTGCCTGCATTAAATAACGAATCATCTTCCAGTATCCTGATCGTTGCCTCCACGGCATCAAGTGCATTGCCACCATTTTTCAAAACTTCACTGCCGGCATTTAACGCCCTTTGCAATCCTTGTTTATACAATTGCTCTTTTTCCGGCGTCATCTTGCTTTTCAAAATAGTGCCTGCACCGCCGTGGATCACGAGCACATATTTTTTGGCGGCTGGGTTGTTTGTTTGTGCATGGCTCAATATCGGCGCACAGAGAAGAAGACACATGATCAAATAGTATCTCATGACAACAAAATTTACGTTCTAAAGTTAGCTGTTAAAATGTATGGTGTGGCGTCAATGAGCTTTATTTACAGCCGCAGGGCTTGTAAATTTGCAAAAAAATACGGCGGTGTTATTATGGATACTGTGAATTTAAAGGTTGAAGGGATGAGTTGCACAAATTGCGCTTTAACGATCCACAAATATCTCGAACAACAGGGACTGCAAAATGTAAAAGTGAATTTTGCAGCCGGCAATGTGACATTTGATCCCAACAACCATATTTCCGTTCAACAACTGGAAAAAGGCATTGCACGCTTAGGATATCACGTCGTCAGCGATGAACAAGTGTCAAAGAAACCGCGGTTCTTGAAGAACAATTTTCACCGCTTCCTTTTCTGTCTTGTGTTTTTCGCACCGCTGATCCTCCACATGACAGGCATCCACATTCATTGGTTAATGAACCCGTATGCACAGCTTGCATTAACGATCCCGGTTTATGCCACCGGCATGTTTTACTTTGGAACAAGCGCGTGGAGAAGCGTGCTAAAGGGAATTCCGAACATGAATGTGCTGATCGCGCTAGGTGCGACCGCTTCATTCGTTTAC
>DASQJI010000801.1:0-4319 GCA_035631175.1 Parafilimonas sp. | reverse complement strand
CGAGTTTTGACTTTTCAGTTTCTGAGTTTTCAGTTGTTGACATTATTTCGGCTTTTAAACTGGTTACCCTTAATGATCCTTGCAACGCGTCCGTATTGTTGTAAAGTTGAGAAAATGTTTCGGGGCATACATAGATCTTTTAGCTGAGATATTGCGACCGACGTTTTTTGAAAGTTAAAGCATAATTTTCTGGGCCAGAAGTCTGGCCTTCTTCCAAACCTCAAGGTCTTTAAACTTCCTTACGGTCGCCATAAACTGAAAACAACAAACCGAAAACTAACTAACTACTTTTAATGTATTCTTTATTTTTCGCGCTTTGTATGTAAGATCCTGCCGGTCTTTGCTGAGTATGGTAACATGCCCCATCTTTCTGCCCGGCCTCGTTTGTTTTTTTCCATACAAATGCACGAAAACATTTTCCATCTGCAGCACTTCGTCGAGGCCTTCATATTTTGCCTCACCGCTGTAGCCATCGGCACCCACAATATTGACCATCGAAGATGGAAGAATTGCCTGCGTGTTGCCAAGCGGATAATTAAGAATGATTCGCCACAACATATCATACTGGCTGCAATAATTCCCCTCGATCGTATGATGGCCACTGTTATGCACGCGCGGCGCTGTTTCATTTACAAATACCTCATCGTTTTTATCAATGAATAATTCAATTGCAAAGAGGCCGGGGCTTCCCAGGTCTTTAACGACCTTTCGTGCAATGGCCTCAGCTTTCCAAAGCACTTGTTGTGGCATTTCGGCAGGCGAAATTTGATAATCGAGTAAATTCAGATCCGGATCGAACACCATTTCCGCAGGAGGATAAATTGCCGTTTCATTTTTGTCATTCATCGCAACGATCAATGCCACTTCTTTTTTTAAGTCCACTAATTTTTCAAGGACAGCAGGAGCGTCGAAACCTTTTTCAATATCCTGCTCACTTCGCACGATCTGGACACCTCTGCCGTCATAACCACCCTGGCCGATCTTGTGGACAGCAGGTAAGAAAGAAACGTTTCCCTGGAGTTCAGAAAGATTCTCCGTCACGATATATTCAGGTGTGGGAACTTGCCCGGCCTTATAAAAATCCTTTTGTGTGATCTTGTTCTTGATCGTTCTTATTGCCGACGGCTTTGGATAAATTTTAATTCCTTCACTCTCTAATTTTTCGAGAGCCTCAACGTTGACAGATTCGATTTCGATAGTTATAGCATCAACCGATCTGCCGAAATTATAAACGGCATCAAAATCTCTTATGTCACCTTTTGTAAAATGATGGCACAAGTGCGCCGCGGGACAGTGTTCATCATTTTCCAATACAAACGTTTCCGCAACATAGTTGGCTGCTGCCTGCAAAAGCATCCTGCCCAATTGTCCACCGCCAAGAACGCCAACTTTCATATCAGTTAAGTTGCGGCGAAGTTAACAATCGAAAATCATTTTATATTTTTGTACAGCGATGTTGCCAGATTATCCGCATAAAATATTTTCCGATAAACGGGTTAATTATTCTCTCCTGATGCAAGCCCTGGCAATGGATGCAGCGTAACTATCCTGGTGCAACTGATGCGCACCCAAACTTCTCTTATCGATGACGTATGCTGACGTCATCAAATACCAATTGACAAAAATCTTTTTTATGGATACGATTATCGCGAACCGACAAACAACCTCAGCCTCAACCGATTTTCTTCCTCTGCAGGGAACTGATTTTATAGAATTCTACGTTGGAAATGCAAAACAGGCAGCACATTTTTATAAGAGTGCGTTTGGATTTCAAAGCCTCGCATATGCCGGGCCCGAAACAGGCATTCGGGATAAGGCCAGTTATGCAGTGCGGCAAAACAAAGCGACCTTCGTTTTCACAACGCCACTCCGCAGTAATAACAAGATCGCAGAACATATTTATACGCATGGAGATGGCGTTAAGGCGCTTGCCTTGCGTGTAGACGACGCCACTGATGCATGGGCACAAACTACTGCGCGCGGAGGCACTAGCTGCATGAAGCCGATCACACTTCATGATGAGTATGGCGAAGTGGTTGTGAGTGGCATCCGTGCTTATGGAGACACTGTACATCTTTTTGTAGAACGAAAAAATTATGACGGTCCATTCATGCCCGGATTCAGGGAATGGGAATCAGAGTACAATCCGCCTTCTACAGGATTGTTATATGTTGACCATTGCGTGGGGAATGTGGGATGGCACCAGATGGACCGGTGGGTGAAATTTTATGAAGAGGTAATGGGCTTCAAAAATATACTGACGTTTGATGATAACGATATTTCTACGGAATATTCGGCCTTGATGAGCAAGGTTATGAGCAATGGAAATGGATTCGTGAAATTTCCTATCAATGAACCTGCAGAAGGACGAAAGAAATCGCAGGTTGAGGAATACCTTGAATTCTATGACGGCGAAGGTTGCCAGCATATCGCAATGGCAACAAACGATATCGTTGAAACCGTGACGCAGCTCAAAAGCAGGGGAGTGGAGTTCTTAAAAGTTCCACCGGTTTATTACGATGACTTATTTAGCCGTGTAGGCAGCATAGACGAGGATATCGAACCTTTGAAAGATCTTGGAATTTTAGTCGACCGTGATGATGAAGGCTACCTGCTGCAAATATTCACAAAGCCAGTGGAGGACCGTCCTACTTTGTTTTTTGAGATCATCCAGCGTAAAGGTGCCAAAAGCTTTGGAAAAGGTAATTTCAAAGCTTTGTTCGAGGCCATTGAGCGCGAGCAGGAATTGCGTGGAAATCTTTGATCTTGTGTATAATTTTCCGGGCATCTGAACCGAAAAGATTGTTTTTTTGCACGACAATTACGAGCGCATGCTATGTTCCTAACCAAAACAGGAATACAGTTTTTGGTTTTTGCCGCGAAATAAGTGTAGTTCATTCACGTTTATTATTTTGAATTTAACAGCAACTCCGGTATGGGTTTACGAGAATTTAATATTTTCGGGCGAATGAAAAATGTGCTCTTCGTTTTCCTGGTAGTTACATGTATCAAGACTTCTGCTCAGTCGTCCTTCATGGATTATCAACGAAATTTTCCGCGGGTGGCAGATGCATTAAATCGTAAAGCAGATACCCTAAAAAAACAATTTGCAGCAGCCGGTTTGCAATGGCCCGCGAGAGAAATTTACATCCGTTCGTTCAAATTTGACAGCCAGCTTGAAGTATGGGTTCGTAATAATTCAAACGAAGCATTCAAGCTTTTTAAGACTTATTCTGTTTGCGCATTGGCCGGAACTTTAGGGCCAAAACGTTTCCAGGGCGATTACCAGGTGCCGGAAGGGTTTTATTATATTAATGAGTTTAAGCCAAACAGTAATTACCATATGTCCCTTGGGATCAATTATCCAAATCCATCCGACAAAATTCTGAATGCGGATGATCCCGGCGGCGATATTTACATCCACGGTAGTTGTGTAACCGTTGGTTGCATTCCGATCCAGGACCCGCAGATCGAGGAACTGTATATTCTTGCGATGAGCGCTAAGAGCAGCGGGCAGGATTTTATTCCAGTGCATATTTTTCCTATCCGGTTTAACAATCCAAAGAGCGTGGCTTACTTCGACCGGACCACGAAAGACGATACTTCGGTTCAGCAATTTGCTGCAAAACTGAAAATAGTTTATGACTACTTCGAAAAAGAAAAAAAGCTGCCTATCATCTCGATCAATTCCAAAGGCGCTTACGAAATAATGAATTAACCCATCCGCTCGACATTTAACATTACATGAAACAAATCTTCATTGCCCTTGGTCTGTTCGCTTGTATCACTTCATGCAAAAAAGACCCTGTCGTTAACTCAACAAGTTCTTCACCTGGAATCGGTGCGCTTGCCAGTGGCATCATCACGACACCGGCAACTCACTTCGACAGCTTATTTACCCGGTACAATGCCGGTCAATGGACGGGTGGCGATGTTGCTTCCTCGTACAAACTTCCCGATGGTCGCTCTTTCTGGTTATTTGGCGACTCTTTCGTTGATACGGTTTATCCGGACCGGCACCGGCCTTTCGATGCTTTCATTCATAATTCCATCGTGTTAACGGATGCAAGTGCGAACTTCATTACTACTTTATACGGTGGAACAGCTAACAAGCCGAAACCTTTTTTTGATGCCGTAGAACCAAAACAATATTGGCCTAACTCCGCGTTCAGCAGTAAAGATCAAACACAGTTATTTGTGTTAATGTCAACGATCAGGGCAACCGGTGAGGGCGGGTTATTTGGATTTGAGCTTACCGGCAACAGCGTAGGTGTTCTAAGTTTGCCCGACTGCAAACTCGTTAAGATCACCGACATTTC
>DASQJI010000800.1:0-3439 GCA_035631175.1 Parafilimonas sp. | reverse complement strand
AGCATTTTGCCAGGCATTATTTTTCCATTGCTCCTCCAGAACTGTGTCAACTTTTTGTGCAGAGATCGTTGCTGAAAATGAAAAGCAAAAGATTGCGAGTAATAAATGTTTCATGGTTAATTTTTTTGTCAGTTATGTAATCAGTTGAATTTAAGACTTGTTAGAAACGTTTTTCAATTCACAGTGAAATTGGCAAAATGTTTCACACGAAATCTCGCGTCGTTAGCTTAACGTCTAAATTTGACACCAAGTTAGAAAAACTATTTTCAATAACAAAGATTCAGAATGAAATCGTGTAAAGCATAATGGCCTTTTCGGGTGACGACTTTCATTTATCGATGGCTTGGTTATGCAACTCTTGTACAGTCACAAAAATTGTTGGATTCGATCTGCATAACCTCCGGTTTTCTCAAAAGGGATTTCGACACTCTGCGCCGCAAAAGTCGTTCGGTTTTGTGGCATAGTCATTAGAAGCTGCGGCTGTGCCTTCGCTTACCAAATAAACTTTTTGCTTGCCTCAAAACTTAGCGGTTTTTTCTCCGCTCTTACAGGTAAAATGGGCATAAAAATTTAACCTGGTAAAAAATAATTGACACACTAATTTCTACCGAAAATTTCGTGCTGCATTACGCGCGGCTACAATAGCTTAATCTTGATATTTCTAAAGCAGATGTAAGTTTTATCAACTTCGCTGTGTGCAGCCTGCAACGCTATGTGACCGCTGGCTGCAGCGCCATAGCCGGATTCCGTTTTCCATTTACCCGCTTCTTTTTGTTTGTTCCACTCGTCGCTTCCGATCTGGTACTCCAAAAGTTTCTTGCCATTCAACCAATGTTCAACGTGTCCTTTGTTCACAATGATCACCGTATGATTCCATTCACCGGGTGGATTCGCTGCATTTGCTGCCGGCGCCTGCATCGCATAGTTTGCCCCCGTCTTTTGATAGTCTTCAATTTTTTCGGGGAAACCATTGTCGTCAATTAACTGGTATTCCGGGCCGCTCTCATACGTGTTTTCGTGTTGCTCTGTTACCAGGTACATGATGCCGCTGTTCCCTTTAGGAGATATTTTCCAATCGATCGACAACTCGAAGTTTCCATACATCTCGTTTGTAATAAGGTCCGCATGTGTGTTAGATGCTGAACGCTCACTGCATAATGCACCATCCTTAACTTCCCATGAGCCGGCGGCGTTCTTATATGTTCTCCAACCGTTGAGCGTTTTGCCGTCAAACAATAGTTTCCAGCCCTTGTCTTTTTCGGCCTGGCTAAGTTCATTTTGTGTTGTGGACGCTTGTGCCATAATAGAATTTTTGACGCCGATAGAAAAACTAAGAATCAAAATGCAACAGGGTGCCAAATAAACCTTCTTTCTCATGTTATTTCTTGTTTAATTAAAGATATTCGTTTTCAAGAAAGAGCTGCTCCGCAATTGGGTGTCCTTATTTCGAGATGACGAATTCTGTTTGCTTCACCTGACCACCGTTTTGGATCGTCAGTTTGTAAGTGCCGTTGCCCGCGTTAGAAATATCCATGTTGATCCTGTTCAGTCCTTGTGAGACTGAAACCTTATTGTTGTAAACAATGTTTCCTGTCAAATTATATACGGTGATCACCGCTTCCCCCTGTCTTGTTGATTGGTAGTTCAGCGTGAAGTATCCCTTTCCGGGATTTGGCATCACCGTTAAGTTGTTACCTGTATTTAATGCAACGCTCGAATTATTTATTGCAACAGGAGTAAGAGGATGGTCGACGTTGGCCCAGGTGGTTCCCCATGTGTTTACGGTCGGTAGCGCATATTCCTGCAGTGTCCAGAACGTGCCGTTTAATGGGTCGAGCGACGTAGATGAGAAATCGCCCCAACGATTACGCGTGCCGCCGAAAGTTTTATAGTATGAATTTCCGCCAGCCTGGTATGTATACACGCTGCGGAATGTATTCGATGCATCAGTTCCATTACGATATGAATAAACGGCGCTTGCATAGATCGCAGACCCTACCATCGTCGATCCGATAAGCACATCGTTATGAGGTGTCACTGCTAAACTTGGGTACGACGTCCACAATGCAGCAGTCGGATCATCGATCAGGCCATATTGCAACACCGCATTGTCACTGGTTCTTATTTGCCAGAAGTCTGTTGAGGAGTGGGTAGGCGTCATCGCGGGCAGGTATACGGTATGGGTCGCCCAAATAGAGCCATTTCTCACTATTACAGTTCTCATTTTAGTTGCACCAGTGTATATTTTTTTGCTAACTCCGAGCTGGGGAGCATCAAGGCTCGTTTCTGACCATGGACTGTTCACCCCGACAATCGGGCCGAGCTTATATACAGGGCTCCCTGCCTTACCGGAAATCGTGCAAACCTGCACGTAACCGTTGCCCCCAGAATTACCATTGTAATCAGTTAAGAAATATTCTTTTTTTTCGAGGGGATCAAGAGTTTCAGCAGGGGAAAGTGTGAATGTGCCGGTGGAATCAAAAAATTGTGTTGCTGAGGTTAAAGTTCCGGCCAGGGCTTTGCTCTTATTATACACGATTATTCTCGTTCTGAGGAATGACGAATTTTTAAAATCATTCGTGGTGATCACGATCCAGCTTTTATTATATCCAAGCAGAGGGTAATCAGGTAAAAAAGCAGAAGACCCGGTAGCAAGAGAATATTCATACCAACTTCCCGTGGGGTCATTAGTAAGTGAAACTGCCAAAAAAATTGCGTAAGGACCTGAGGATGTTTTCGCCCCCATGATACAAGCCAGCCATCTGCCGCTTGCAGAATCAAACACAACATGCGGATCGGAAAACGGACCAAACCCTGTCCCACTTAATCCCGACCAAAAGCTGTTCAAACTGATCGTTGCGACAGTTCCCCCGGTTTTGTTATAGATACGGTATTGCGAATTGAGTGTTTCAAATAAATGATTCGGTCCCGCAGCGCCGCCCAGGTCTGGCGGAATTATCGCATTGTTGTCGAGAAGTCCGTCGAAAGATCGAATGGGTGCGGGCGAAGCAGTTTGTGGTAATTGGGAAGATGCGCTGATGTTTGTAACATAATCGGCCATCACCTGGTACAATTTCGCATCGGTTGGCACTAATTTTTTCGTTGGGATGCCGCTAAGCTCATCATCTTTTTCTTCGTAGTCGCGCTGAACGACCGCCGGAGGCTGGAGCAATTCTTTTTTTGCGAGCTCACCCAAATTGATGACTTTTCCCGCTTTGATGCTTGTTGCACTACCCGGGCTCTGAGCCGCCGCATGCATAACGAGGAAAAGGATAAATACTGCAATTGGAATAGTAGAGATTTTCTTCATAGTGTTTAATTTATGGTGTTAATTTATGGCTTTTTACGAGATGCAAAGTTTTTTTTCGACAGGCATTGCGAATTGATCATGTATCAAAAGACGTATTTTGTGGAGTCCCCGTATGCAAAAACAAAAACC
>DASQJI010000799.1:0-11048 GCA_035631175.1 Parafilimonas sp. | reverse complement strand
AAGATCATTAGCAGCGATGAAATGGTTGAGTACTGGACGAACTGGGTGAGCAAATACCCGATCATTTCAATTGAAGACGGCATGGCGGAAGAAGATTGGGACGGCTGGAAAAAATTGACCGATGCCCTCGGACATAAAGTGCAGCTCGTAGGAGATGATTTGTTTGTCACCAATACAAAAATTTTGCAGCGTGGTATTACCAATGGAATTGCAAACAGCATTTTGATCAAGGTGAACCAGATCGGCACCGTAACTGAAACCATCAACGCCGTTCAATTAGCGCAAACGAACGGATACACAACAATCATGAGCCACCGCAGTGGTGAGACAGAAGATACAACAATTGCAGACCTCGCAGTGGCATTAAATTGCGGACAGATCAAAACCGGTTCTGCTTCACGCACAGACCGCGTGGCCAAATACAATCAGTTGCTCCGGATAGAAGAAGCGCTTGGGAAAAATGGTGTTTATCCAAAAGGAAGGATCCGGTTCGGCAGATAAGTTGCGTTGAAACTCGGGGTTAGCAATCTTGAATTTTAGTTATCGTTTCAAATGTTGCCTTTAGTTGCAGGTACAGCGTGCGGTACAATTCAAAATATTTGCTGTAACGATCGGCTTGTTCAAGATTGGGCAGAAATGTCTTTACCTCATGTAAGAATCGCCTTACATTTTTGAGATCGTCCAAAATTCCAATCGCTTTCATGCCAATAAACGCTGCGCCCAAAGCGGATGCATCCGCAGCGTCGCTCACAATTACTTTTTTCCGGGTAATATCGGCAAGCAACTGCATCCATGCATCCGACTTGATAACACCTCCGCTTAAATAGATCGTTTCTATCGCACCAATTGTTTCCTCAACAGCTTTAAGCACATCGAACAACGCAAACGAAATTCCTTCGATCACAGCCCGCGTTAAGTGAGCCCGCGTATGGGCGGAAGTCAATCCGACAAACGCTCCTCTTGCATTCTCGTCCCACACGGGCGATCTTTCACCGGATATGTACGGCAAAAAAAGAAGCCCTTCGGCACCGGCTCTGAGAAGCATCGCATCGTGCAACAGCGATTGAAATGTTTCTTCGCTGTCAAGATTTTCGTGCAAGACATTTTCTCCAAACCACTTCACCACATTTCCGCCGTTGTTAATTGCCCCGCCGGTGAGATACATACCGTCCGTGAGATAATAAGAAAACAACCTTTGTTTCTTGTCCGGCGAATATTTTTCAGTGATCACACGGATCGCTCCGCTGGTGCCGATGGTCATTGCCGAGCTGCCCGCATCAATCGCGCCGCAGCCTAAATTCGCCAGCGCGCCATCACTTCCGCCCAATACAAAAGGAATGGTATTTTCAATTTGTAATTGCTTTTGAACTGGAGGCAACAATTCAGTTTCATAGTGCCCTACCGGGCACAATGCAGAAAGTTGTGAGCGATTTATCCCGGCCAGTTGCAAGGCCTCATCATGCCAGTCTAATTTTTTTTCATCTAACAGCCCCGTTGCTGCAGCGATCGAATGATCAACAATATATTTTCCGAAAAGCCTGAAGAAAACATATTCCTTGATGGAAATAAATTTGAAGGCGTTCAAGAAAACTTCTGCCGCTTCATTTCGCAGCCAGATTATTTTGCACAAAGGAGACATGGCATGCAACGGCACACCGGTGGTTTCATATATCTTTTGTGCTGCAGGGTTTACTTTTAATTCATGTGCGTAAGAAGCGCTGCGGAGGTCGGCCCATGTAAGCATGTTCGTCAACGGCTTACCATCTTTGTTAACCACGATCAAACTATGCATCGCAGCGCTGAATGAAACGCAACCAATATTTTTCTGTTCGCAAAATGCAAATGAGTCACAAAGCAATCCGGCGACATCATCAAATATTGCTCCTGCATCCTGTTCGTTCGATCCGGGTCGTGGCGTAATTGTTTTGTTGGTTGATTGAAAGGTTTTTAAAACGCGCGCTTTTTCGTTTATAATAACTGCCTTGCAATGTGTAGTGCCTATATCAATAGCAATTAAATTCATCCCTTAAAAACTTCGTTGTAAGATACGACCCGATAAGATGAAGGAGAGACAAAATTGAGCGCATTGATCACTTTTTTCACTCACCTGCACTGACAAAAAAACTGCTGATGCCAAATTGATAATTCTTATTTTAGCCGTTCAACAAAAACGAGGATGGGCACACTTCAGATCAAAAAAAATCCAAAGAAGTACGACGCGGTCATTATTGGTTCAGGCGCAGGCGGAGGCATGGCAACTTATGTGTTGGCGAAAGCCGGTCTAAAAGTCTGCCTGATAGAAGCAGGGCCGATGTATGATCCCGCTAAGAATTCCAACCAGATGCAACCACCATGGGCATCTCCGCGGCGTGGAAAAAGCACAAAATTTCGTCCGTTCGGCGATTTTGACGGATGCTATTGGGGATGGAATATTGACGGCGAACCTTACACACATGTCGGCGATACGAAATGGGAATGGTGGCGTGCAAGAATGCTCGGTGGGAGGACAAATCATTGGGGAAGGATCACACTTCGTTTTGGGCCACGAGATTTTAAACGGAAGAGTATCGATGGCCTCGGCGATGACTGGCCGATCGGTTACGAAGATGTGAAACCGTATTATGATAAAGTGGAAAGCCTGATCGGTGTATTCGGAACGAATGAAGGTTTGCCCAATGATCCCGATGGTGTCTTTCTTCCGCCACCGAAACCGCGCTTACATGAATTAATGATCAAGAAGGCTGCAACAGGTATTAATATTCCTGTGATCCCTTCGCGACTTTCTATCCTGACAAAAAAGATCAACGACGAACGCGGCCAGTGTTTTTACTGTGCGCAATGCGGACGAAGTTGTAAAGTATACGCAGATTTTTCTTCGTCATCTGTGTTAGTTATCCCCGCATTGAAGACCGGTAATGTCGACTTGCTCACAAATTGCATGGCCCGCGAAGTGCTAACGAACCGGGAAGGCCTGGCCACCGGCGTTTCGTATGTCGACAAAGAGGACATGCAGGAATACCAGGTTGAAGGCAAGACGGTGATACTTGCCGGCAGCGCATGCGAAAGCGCAAGGCTTTTGTTGAACTCAAAATCGCAAAGGCATCCGAATGGGCTGGCAAATTCGAGTAATGTAGTCGGGAAATACCTTCACGATTCAACGGGTGCAGATATGGGAGGTGTATTGCCTGAACTGTTTGATCGGAAACGATACAATGAAGACGGCGTCGGCGGCATGCATGTGTATACACCATGGTGGCTCGATAATGCAAAGCTTGATTTTCCGCGCGGTTATCACATCGAGTACTGGGGCGGAATGGATCAGCCAGCCTATGGATTTGGTGACGGTATCGAGGGCATCAACGGCAAATTTCAAGTGCACGGGAAAACAAAGGAGGCTGGCGGTTATGGTAAATCTTTGAAGGAAGATCTCCGATTTTTTTATGGCGCTGGAGTTGGTATGGCAGGGCGGGGCGAATCGATCGCGCTGGAAACAAATTACTGCGAGATCGATCCAACAACGGTTGACAAATATGGAATTCCGGTCCTCCGATTCAATACAAAATATACCGACTATGAGATAAAGCAGGCGAAGCACATGAAAGAAACGTTCAAGGAAATTCTAACCGCAATGGGCGCCGTGATCATGTATGGAGATGATGGACCGGAAGATAATTACGGTTTGCACGCACCTGGCAACATCATTCATGAAGCGGGCACTGTGCGGATGGGAAGTGATCCAAAGCGTTCGGCGCTGAATCCGTTTAGCCAGGCGCACGATTGCAAGAACGTATTTTGTGTTGACGGTGGTCCTTTTGTTTCGCAGGCTGACAAAAATATCACGCATACTATCCTTGCGTTATCATGGAGAACGAGCGATTATATAGTGGATCAGCTAAAAAGGCAAAACATACCTGCCTAATAATTCAACTTAATTAAAATGGACAGACGTAAATATTTAAAGACTTTGGGTGTTACAGCCGTAACAGCCGGCGTGTTAGTGGACGCGTGTAAGACTGAAAAAAAAGAGGCGCCCACAGCAACTGAAAATGCAAATGGTGTAGACCGAATGGCGGAGGAGAAAGCGTATGAGGACACAATTAAGAATTCGGCGAAATTTTTCACGCCGGAAGAATTTGCGACAATAACCGTTTTGGCCGATATCATTATTCCAAAAGATGAAGTGAGTGGCAGCGCCAGTGATGCGAAAGTTGCGGATTTCATTGAATTCATTGTAAAAGACGAGCCGGACTACCAGACTCCTCTGCGCGGCGGTTTGCGTTGGCTTGATATACAATGTCTGGACCGTTATCAAAAAGCTTTCAAAGGTTGTTCAGCAGAACAACAAATTGAAATGGTTGACCAGATAGCGTATCCCGAGAAAGCAAAGCCGGAAATGGCCGCCGGTGTTTCATTTTTCAACTTGATGCGTAAGCTTACTACCACTGGTTTTTATTCGACGGAAATGGGCTGGAAAGACATTGGATATGTAGGGAATAAGCCGAACCAATGGAACGGTGTTCCGGAGGAAGTATTAAAACAATACAACCTGGCTTATTCAGAAAAAGAATTGAAGGAATGCGTTAGCTTTTCCTAATTTCTCTTATTTATTTTCATTCCCTCGTGAATGTGTTGCCTTGAGCCGGTTGGCTCTTCTGATTCTTTTCCTCGTAAAAAATAAAGCAGAAAAAGCAGTTGTTATCACGACCAAAAAGGGCCTCAAATTCCTGGTCTCCATAGAACTTGGTTTTATCAAATGCAAACTTATACTATAAATACGGTACTGACAGATAGATGGTTTATCCCATCCAAAGATTACAATCAGCAGTTGTTCGCTGCATGAAAATCTATTTTTAGTCACTCCCGCTTGATCGGAGCTGTTCCATTTAAGAAATAGTTTTCAATTTACATACTAACTTTACTGGCTTCAATTCACATTCTGTGAACAACAAAAAATTGGTAATCATAAGCTGGCCAATACATTTGAGTGAGCGTTGGTAACAGAACGGAATAAGATTTTTTTACGAAAAAGAGACACCTTTGACAGAAACGATAATTAACCTTGACACTTTAAATCCAATTGAATTTTTTGGTGTCAACAACAGGAAGCTAGATATCCTCCGCAAAAAATTCCCGCTGCTTAAGATCCTTTCCCGTGGCACACAGATAAAACTGAGTGGCGCACCTGAACAAGTAGAATCAGCAAAGGAAAAAATTGATCTCATCATCCAGTACATGGAACGCAATGGAGACATGAGTGAGAATTATTTCGAGCAGATCCTCGGCGGCGATGATGCTGAAACCATCGACAACTTTGTAGACAAGAATCCAAATGATATACTGGTCTTCGGACCGAATGGCAAAACGGTTCGTGCCCGTACCGTGAATCAAAAAAAGATGGTCCAGGCAGCGGATACACATGATATTGTTTTTGCGCTTGGTCCTGCCGGCACAGGTAAAACATACACTGCAGTTGCCCTTGCGGTAAGGGCATTAAAGAATAAGCTCGTCAAGAAAATAATTCTTACGCGACCGGCGGTAGAAGCCGGCGAGAACCTGGGTTTCCTGCCTGGCGACCTTAAGGAGAAGATCGACCCATACCTGCGGCCTTTATATGATGCATTGGACGATATGATACCGGCCGACAAACTGGGGTATTACATGAGTACACGCACGATAGAGATCGCACCGCTCGCGTATATGCGCGGAAGAACATTGGACAATGCATTTATCATTTTAGATGAAGCGCAAAATTCAAATGATCTCCAGCTTAAGATGTTCCTCACCAGGATCGGGCCTAACGCAAAGGCGATCATTACCGGCGATCCCACACAAATTGACTTGCCAAAAAATCAGCACAGCGGTTTACATAAAGCCATGCGGATATTGAAACACATCAATGGCATAGCGCACATAGAATTAAACGAAGAAGATGTCGTGCGCCACCGCTTGGTCAAAGCTATTATCAGAGCTTATGACCTCGAACACAAGAAGGAAACGAGTGGTTCAGAATTGAAGCACTAACCGCTAGTTCCATTAGGCATTGTTATAAACCTTCAGCACCGTTTCGCGCAAAACCGATGCGTTTGTAGTGCAGTTATAATAGATCACGTCGGCGATCGCTTCAGCTTTCACCCAATTATCAAAGTTCGCTCCGGGCATTGCTTTACGATTCTGAGGCGTGTCGATCGTACTTGGCACAACTACGCAAGTGACTACATTCTTCCCTTTTGCTTCATCGTTCATCAATTCAGCGAGGCGAAAAATCAAAGATTTAGCGAGGCTATAAGCGATCATTCCTTTACCATTCCTCGTGTCAAGTCCGGGTTTTGAGCCAACAATAAATATCCTGCCACTGTTTTGTTTCAGCATTTGCAGAAATACGGGCCTTGCAACATTGTAGGCGGTTTCAAAATTTAGTTTGTATTGTTTCGCTATATCGCTGGTCTTCGTTTCTGCAATATTTCCCATACCGAACCCGCCGACAGTAAGAACGGCTGCGTCAATGCGTTTATGGTTTGAGAGCGTTTTGTCAATAAACTCTTGGGAGTCGTCTTCGCTCATAAGGTCTACAATAACTTTTTCGAATTTATCTTCTGTAAAATCAACCGGGATTGGGTCATTAGGGATGACCGTGCCTATTACGTGAAAACCTTCGTCAAGGAATTTTTTTATTACGGCCTGGCCGAGATTGCCGGACGCTCCGGTAACGATTGCGATACGCCTGGTTGGTGAACCGGGATTATCTTCAAGGGATGGAGAGTAATATTTTTCCATGGTGTTTAATTAAATGAACTGGCCCTTTGTTTTCAAATATATTTCTTCTTTTTGAGACATCAATTGGGAAGCAACAATGTAACGTGCAGCAGTACTTGATCGCTAACCCTGATGGCCTTTTCCGTTTTGAAAAAAAAGTTAAACTGCGGCTCGCAATCACAGGCGGGAAACGCTTTGTGGTATTTGTTAATTAACTTGTCTCGGTTAAAAACATCAGGGTTATTTGCACCATGCGATTAAATTCTTTTGAACTGCTGAGTTTGCGGCCGATGGTGGTTTTAGCAGGAATTTTTTCATTATTCTCCTGTGCGGAGCATACTACACAAACTACAAATATGAGCGACGACTTAATTGCCTCAACGAAGACCGATACCGCCAGTTTCGGAACCGGTTGTTTTTGGTGCACTGAAGCGATCTTTGAAAGATTGAACGGAGTGTTGAAAGTAACGAGTGGTTACAGCGGAGGATCTGTACCAAATCCAACTTATGAAGAAGTTTCCACAGGTACTACCGGCCATGCAGAATGTTGCCAGATCGTTTATGATCCTTCAAAAATATCTTACGAAGAATTACTTGAAGTGTTTTGGAAAACTCATGATCCCACAACATTAAACAGGCAAGGCAACGACGTGGGTACCCAGTATCGCAGCGTCATCTTTTATCATACACCGGAACAGAAAGAAAAAGCCCAACACTATAAGGCCGCCCTCGATAGTGCGGGCGCGTTCAACAAGCCAATCGTTACAGCCATCGAACCATATACAAACTTTTATTCGGCTGAAGGTTATCACCAGAAATATTATGAATACAACCCGGGCCAAATGTATTGCCGTTTGGTTATTGCACCGAAGGTTGAAAAATTCGAAAAAGTTTTCAAAACGAAATTAAAAAGCAGCGCCAAATCCGAGGAATAGTTTGACGGTTGTAAACAGCTTCTTACTTTTACTCCATGTCTGGGGTACATATCGGCGATGCCTTACGTGATTTTCTGAACAAAAGCAAATTGAAGAGCGGCATAAGAGCCGTTCAAATTGAAAGCGTATGGGAAGAGATCATGGGCAAGACAATTGCAAGGTACACGGAGAAAATCCAGATCATCGACAAGACTCTCTTCATCTACACAGCGGTCGGGCCTTTAAAACAGGAACTGCTTTACCAAAAGCCAAAGATCATCGAGCGGGTCAATGAGGCCTTGCAGGAACAAGTGATCCACGAGGTCATAATTAAGTGATCTTTTCAACTATTCCTTGCACGTCTATGCCAGCCAAAAACATTATCTCGCTACGCGTGCTTCCCAGCTATAGCTGACCCTTCCTCAAGCGATTTAACTGGCATAAATTATGAACGCTAACTTTCAAAACATGGATAATGGCAACAGCTACCGCCTCTCCGAAAAAACCTACGGTTCGAAAGAAATCGGCCACGGCCACTCGTATCTCAAAAACCAAAAAACAGGAAGCAAAAAAAGAGCTTGCGGCCACATACAATGAATTTAAAGATTTTGAAGGCCAGCGATACATGGGAATGAAAGTAGGTCGAAGCCACAAATGGTATTACGACAAAGGAGAATGGAAGGAAACGAAGATCACCCCCGACCTGTGGGAAATTTCATATGCGGTCACGAAACGTCGTGCGGGGCATGCGCCGGAAGGCTCCGGGGTGCCGGTCGGTACCGAATATCATTGGTACATTCTTGCGCACCAGAATGTACGCAAGCTGAATGCTAATGATTATACAACGTCGATGACCGGATTGAAATATAAACTTGCGCATAAGCGTGCCGATAAAAACAAATGGAGCGCGACCGCGAAAACACAGCGCAAAAGATTGATAAAACTCATGCAGGAACTCATTGCTCAGTTGGAGAAAGACCCGGTCCCTTTGGAAGTTGAATACAATGGCCAGGTTTATATCGGGGAAGCAGTCCCCGTATCGCAAACGTGTCATGATGGGGTCTGCGACGAACTGGATGTAAGCCTCAATGACCAGCATCTCGGCGTGATCAAATGCACAAAAAGCGGATGGAAAATGGATAGCGCTGATGACCAGGGATTGGTTGATGCTATTGGGGAGGAGATCTTTTATTGGTACGAGTGAACTGCCCAAAACCAAACTGCCCGCAAGAATTGCAGGCAGTTGTCTTATCTATTATATCCCTCTTTATTTTATCCTCGGCCACTTTTCACACGCCCTTGTTCTTCGTCGGCTCCGCTGCCGTGGCGACGCTGCTCACCTGTTTGACCTTTATTGAACCGGTATGTGAAGCTGACATTCACGACGCGACTATCCCACTTGTTGTGAATTGTTACGTCAAGATTTTGATACTTGCTGTATCCGCTCCATTCCTGGATGCCAAGAAAATCCCTGAAATTAACCTTGACGCTTCCTTTGTCTTTCAAAACATTTTTTGCAACGGCAAAATCCGCGCCTCCCTGGGGTAACCCAACGATCGTTCCATAAACAGCTTTGCTGTTGTAATATCCACTCAGTTCCATGCTCCAGCCTTTTGGTAACGTGAACTGGTTTTGCATATTTATGTTCAAAGCAGGCCCACTCACATTCAGTACACCGTTATTGATGTAACCGCTGTATTTGTTGTAACTACCCTGCACATATGCATTAGCTCTCCACCATTTTGCTATCGGTACACCTGCGCTTACGCTCAAAGCGACGCTCCGTTGTTGTGCAAGATTCGTTTGACGCACGTAGGTTGTGTGTGTGCTGTCGATCTGTTGCAGCTGCTGTTGAATGACGTCATTAATCGCAGTGTAACTTAAAGTGGTTGTGAGCATTCCTTTATACGAATGACTCAACTCAATGTTGTGGCTGAACTGCGGTTTTAAGTATGGATTCCCAACCTGGTAAGTGTATTTGTCTAGGAAGTAGTAGAAGGGATTTAGATCGGCATAATCAGGGCGCTGTATCCTTCTGCCATAATTTATACCGAATTGATTTTTGTCGTTCAGCGAATAACTGATATACGCCGTTGGAAAAAGTTGGGTGTAATTACGCTTGAAAGTTTCGCCCGTCGTTAACTGGTTGCCGTTCGAGATTGTATTTTCCAGACGTAAACCAATCTGTGCGTTCCATTTTGAATTAAACTGTTTGCTTGCAGTTACATATGCTGCATTGATATTCTCTTTGTATAAGAAATGATTGGTCCTGCTTGCGTCAGGCATCCAAACGCCGTTTGAAAGCGTGTCATAGTTGGCAATGTTGTCGCTTTCAACGTAGCTCGTTTTGAGTCCCGCTTCAATACGCGCATTCTTTTTCAAAGGATGAGTGTAATCGACTTTACCACTGTAGATATTTATCGTCCCGGGCAGGTAGCCCCGTAAAATTTCATCAGGACTTGATGTGTTACCGTGCTCATCATAAAAGTAGTTATTGAACATTTGGTTTGATAACGAGTAGTAGTGAATGTAGTCGAGGTTGGCGCTCAATTCTCTGCCCGTTGTGTCAAGTTTTGTCACCATGTTTAAATTTGCGCCATAGTTCGTCCATTTATCAACCGAATTGTTGTTTGTGATCGTTTGACTCTGTAGCTTCTCACCGGCATTATAAATATCTGTCGTGTTGTCGACAGCAAAATTGCCCGGGTTGAAATTTCCATTAATGACGAAACCAACAGTTGTTTTCTTGGAGGCATAAAAGTCCATCCCCGCCTTGAACGTATGGGTCTGATAGTTCGGATACATATCTGAGTGTTGGTTGAAGATCGACTGCACATTCCCGGCGCTATCACGGAATTTGCGGGTGATGTCAAGGCTTTGATATCCTTCGTTATACCTGTAACTATAGTTTCCGAATAAATTCACTTTGCCGGTTCGGTAATTTAGGTTCACGCTTTCATTTGCCTTTGGATATTTACCCATGCCCGCGCCGAGGGTTACACTGCCGTTAAAACCTTTCGCCTTTGATTTTTTAGTTTTGAAATTGATAATCCCAGCGTTACCTGCGGCATCATATTTAGCAGGCGGGTTTGTCATCAGTTCGATTTGCTCGAGCGTGGTTGACGGCATATTCTTAAGGAGATTCACCAGGTCAGCGCTGCTCAGGTAGGTGGGTTTCCCGTCGATCATAACGGAAACGCCCTGTTTACCCTTTAGGCTAATATTCCCATCCTTGTCGACGGTAACACCGGGTGTTTTCTCCAGGAGTTCTAAAGCTGAAAGCCCAACACTCGTCGGCGAAGCGTCGACGTTTATCACTGTCTTATCGATTTTTTGCTCGATGAACTGCTTTTTTGCAGTGACGGTCACATCCTGCAAATT
>DASQJI010000798.1:0-3713 GCA_035631175.1 Parafilimonas sp. | reverse complement strand
TCAGAGGCATGAATGAACTCAAGTTGTGTAATTAAGTCCGACGCTTTTTCCTTACAGGGAGGCAACGAAACAAATGTTCAATCATTTTCTTATACTTCAATAAGCTTATCGAGTGTAATAGGTAAATCACGGATTCGCTTTCCAGTGGCGTTAAATACCGCGTTGGCAACGGCAGCAGCCATGCCAATTAACGCAATTTCCCCTAAGCCTTTTGAACCTACAGGATTAATATACGGATCTTTTTTGTTGACAAAAAGGACATCAATATTTGGAATGTCTGCGTTGACCGGCACATGGTAATCAGCGAGGTTATTATTGATTACTCTTCCAAACCGATGATCAAATATTCCTTCTTCCATTAGCGCCATACCAATACCGCCTACAGCACCGCCCTTCATTTGACTCTCTGCTGTTTTTGGACTAACTATCGTGCCTGCATCAGCGCAGGAAACTACGTGGTCTATTTTCACTCGGCCAGTGGGCGGGTGAACCCGCAGCTTAACAAAATGCACCGAGAATGAGTGCATAGCGTATGGTAGTTGTTCCCCTCTTCCTTCCTTAGTAACTTCCAGTGCCGGTAAATTGTTCTGTTTAAACAAGTCGGCATAACTTATATTAAGAGAAGCGTCATTCTTTGACGTTATTCCCTTATCAGAAAAGGTGATGTCTTCGGCTTTTAAATTTAATGTGTTTGCAGTGCGAAAAGGTGAACCTTCTTTGCCGGCAAGTGTTGCTATTTCCTCTTTTACTGCAGAACATACATCGCTTACCGCTCCGCCTACAGTAGAGGTTGTAGCAGAACCGCCTTGTGTTGAACCGGGGGGCAATGTGGTATTACCGATGTGCACTGTGATTTTATCTGCTGGTATTCCCATGGCGTCAGAAGCAATGGCTGTCATCATTGTTGCGGTACCGGGACCCATATCATTTACCGAACATTGCAACACCAAACTACCATCTGGTTGCAGTGTCGCCTTTACTGTAGCATTCCAGCGCATAGCAGCAAATGAACCGGTGCCCATGCCGTAGCCAATCAGCCAGCCATTTTCCTGCAAAACTCGTGGCTGCAGTTTTCGGTCTTTCCATCCAATCTTTTCAGCCCCTATTTGGTAGCATTCTTTTAAATATTTGCTTGACCATGGCTGATTGCTTTCAGGGTCAGCATCTGCATGATTGCGTAAACGAAATTCAATCGGGTCTAAGTTTAGTGCATATGCCATTTCATCCATGGCGCTTTCTAAAGCATAACAGCCTGTTGTTTCACCTGGACCACGCATCCAGATTGGTGTACACACATCCAATGGAACAATGCGGTAGCGCGTTGTAACGTTAGGGCAAGCATACAACATTCGTGAAATACCTGTCGAGCCTTCGGTAAATTCTTCATATGAAGATGTATTACCCGTAGCTTCATGTGTAATTCCTACCAACTTGCCATCGGCAGTTGCACCCATTCCAATTTTTTGCAGCGTGGCAGGACGATAGCCTACATTGGTAAACATTTGCTCTCTGTGTAAAACCAACTTTACTGGCTTGCCAATCTTCTTTGCTCCCATAACTGCAGCAATTTCATAAGGCCATGTACGCAAACCCATGCCAAAAGCGCCGCCAACATATTCTGCATGAACGGTGATGTTTTCCGCTGGCAATTGAAAAGCGTCTTTAATACTTCGTTGCGTGTCAAGCACACCTTGCGTCTTGGTATAAATGGTTACTTTATTTTCTCCCTCCCAGCTTGCTATGATGTTTGCCAACTCCATAGGGCTGTGCACTTCCCTTGGATGATAATACTGCTGTTCCATTTTAACAGGCGCGTTTTTATAAGCATCTGGTTCTCTCCGGTTATAATCTCTCATCCATTCCGATGAAGGAGCTTTAGCCTTGTTTAAGTTGGCTTCCAGATCTGTTTGGTGTGATGCTTTTTCATATTGTGCTTTCACCAGTGTTGCAGCATATAAAACCCGTTCAAAGGTATCTGCGATCACTAAGGCAATAGGCTGATCATAATACAATATTTCATCATTGTAAAAAATGCGCAGCGGCTGATTGCCTGTCGGTGGCTTCGCTGGGTCATTGCCTGTTTGATAACCGGGAATTTTCGGCGCATTCAAATGCGTAAACACAGCCAGTACTCCCGGTGCTTGTTCAACACTCTTTGTATCGATACTTTTAATGCGCCCTTTGGCTATAGTACTGCCTACTAAAAAACCGTACGCAACATTTTGTATTTTTTGGTCAGCCGCATAGGTAGCTGCACCGGTTACTTTTGCTTTGCCATCTACACGGTTAATAGCTTCTTTTTCGCTCTTGTTGAAATGCTTTTTCATCTGAATATTTTTTATGCTTTACCAGTAGCCGTTTTAAGTGTTTCAACAATAGAGTTAGGTGCTAACTTTAATTTGAAATTGTTTTGACCGTACCCTTTAGCATCAGCCATAGCTAATTTTGCAGCCTCCTGAAAGTTTGCTTCTGAGGTATTTTTCCCTTTTAAAAAACTTTCCGCTTCTGTAAGCCGCCAGGGTTTATGCGCAACGCCCCCCATAGCGAGTCGAACGTCATTGATAATATCTCCCTGCATTTGTAATGCAGCAGCAACAGAAACTACGGCAAAAGCATACGATGTACGATCTCTGACTTTTAAATAATGTACATGATGCTGCAACTGATTACCCGGTATTTCCACAGCAATAATCAATTCGCCCCTTTCCAATGTATTATCCTTTTGCGGTGTATCGCCCGGTAAGCGATGAAAATTTTGGAATGGAATGCGACGGTCGCCTTCGGGTCCGCTTACGAGTACAGTGGCATTCAAAGCCACTAAAGCAATACACATGTCGCTGGGATGCACAGCTATGCATTTATCTGAAGCACCAAAAATCGCATGCATTCTATTAAAGCCATTCAAAGCACCACAACCACTGCCCGGCTCTCTTTTGTTGCATGGCATATCCGTATTATAAAAATAAGCGCAACGGGTACGCTGCAGCATGTTGCCGCCAACGGTAGCCATGTTGCGTATTTGTTGAGAAGCACCGGCTTTGAGCGCCAGGGAAAGTAGTGGTTGTTCCTTAAGCACCAATTCATTTTCAGCTACTTCGCTATTTAACGCTAATGCACCAATTACTAACTTATCACCATCTTTTTTTATTTCTTTTAGAGAAAGATTCGTGATGTCAATTAACTTCTGTGGTGTGGCAATCCCTTTTTTCATCAGGTCAACGAGATTAGTACCGCCTGCAATGCATTGCGCAGCAGAATCTTTGGTTAGTGCATCTATTGCACTCTTGGGTGTTGAAGCGCGTATGTATTCAAAATTAATCATACTTCATGCCCTCCTTTTTTTACATCAGCGATAGCTGCAACAATATTGGTGTAAGCACCGCAACGGCAAATATTGCCGCTCATATATTCACGTATTTCTTCATCGGAACCGGCATGACCCTCACGGATACAGGCAATACCCGACATGATTTGTCCCGGTGTACAATAGCCGCATTGAAATCCGTCGTGTTTGATAAATGCATCCTGCATCGGATGCAGTTTGTCATCGTTTGCTAATCCCTCAATCGTGGTAACTTTTTTTCCCTCCTTCATAATGGCAAGTGTTAAGCAGGAAAGCACGCGCTTACCATCTACGTGTACGGTACAAGCACCGCACTGGCCATGGTCGCATCCTTTCTTTGTTCCGGTTAACTTTAATTCCTCCCGCAATA
>DASQJI010000797.1:0-7736 GCA_035631175.1 Parafilimonas sp. | reverse complement strand
AAGGGTAATATACATCTCAGTAACCTTTGGGTCTACCGCGGCCTGGTTGAAAAAAGCGAGCACGAGGTTATATGAATGATAGGGAATGTGCAACAGTATGTCCTGCCTGTCGAGGACATTAAAAACGTCTCCACTATCGATAATTTCCGATGATGCTAGCGGCTTCCATTTTTCGTAAGTAAGCGTCTTGTTGAACCTCGGAAAATCGGCAAGGTCTTTAATATTGTGATAGCGGCCCCCTGAAAATAATTCGTCTGGTTTAACGTCAAATTCAGATGCGAGAAAAAGTTGCACATTTCGTGGCAGACCGGGCTCATACAGGAGCCTGGACGGCGGTCCGAAATCTCTTTTCTTTAATTGCTTTTCGATCTTTTGCAACAGATTCTGGCTGTACTCCAGGTCGAGTGCGAGTTCGGCGCTCCTGTTCAATTTAAAACTGTAAGCGCCATGTATTTCCATGCCTGGAAACAGGCGCGATAAATTTTCGCGAATGATATCGTCGATAAAAATTACATACTCAAATCCATCTTGAGGCGACAACACAAAAAACCTGGGCAGTTTTTCGGTGGGTATGTTTACGACGGCTTGCGTCAATGTTACTTTTTCAGGCTCTTTAATAGTGACGACAAAATAAAGCCTGTTGTTTTCAGGCATAAATTTCTGCCGCGCACTTTCATCGAGCACGATGGGCTGAATGAACGAGAGGACCTCTGACAAGAATATTTCCCGGACCTCGGGCAGATGTGCCTCGGCGATCGGCGTGTTGTAGTAAAAAATGATACGGTTTTCACGCAGTTCCGGAATAATATCTTGTTCCAGGATATTACCAAATAATTTCAGTTGGCTGCCAACTTCAGCTTGTATCCTCGAAGGCAGTTCGTCGTCCGGATCTGTATTGAGTTGTAATTGAGTTTTTCGCCCAAGTTTTGAAAAGGCGAGGATATAAGGATAGCGTACTCTGAAAAATTCGTCGAGGTTCGAAGAAAATATCGCGAGGAATTTCATGCGTTCATACAACGGGACATTTTTGTCTGCCGCTTCCTGCAGGACGCGTAGATTAAATCCAAGCCAACTTAAATCCCGGTTGTAAAACATGCTTATTCCTGATTAAAGGGGCATCGCGGAGGACGAAGATGAGGTTGCCGTACCCATTCCAAAAAACAATGATGCAATAGCGAATGCAACAACGGAAACGATAATGCCGACCATGAAAATATAATATGCAATACGAATGAGCCGGTATTTGCGGCCCAGGACTACTGCCAGGAAATAGATGTCTTTAACAAGCGACCCGTACAAATAGTCCGGGTCTTTCATCATTTTCCGCATGGCAGTGTCATACTGTTCGTACGGCGCCTTATAAAAATTCCCGAAGAATAAAAGATTTGTCTTTTTATCTATCACATCCTGCTCGCTGAAGGTGCCACCCGAAATTTTTGGCCTCGTTGCAAGGATGGAGATAACGATCGTAGTCACAGCCACTGCCAAAAAGATTATTGTGGGAATGGTGAGGTTCGGTGCTTCATCCAGCTTGCGCATCAAGACGCCGAGTATGACGGAAATGATGATCGCATTTACAGAAATAAGAATGTTGGCTTTATGGTCTGCCATGTCGCTTAACTTCAAATGATTTTCGGAAGTAAGTCTTAACATAGTTTGTATCCCTTTCGTTGCAAAAGCACTTGCTTCGTTTATCTTCAGGTCATCTTTTTCCTTCTCATACTCTTTGGTCTTCTTTTTTAGCTTCCGGATGTTGTCTTTTTTCTTTTCATCAAGAAGGTCTTTGCAATAAGATGTATAAAACTGGTGGGTGTTCAGCATTTGAAGTGTGTTCTCATCCCATACCTTTTTATCCACCCTCTCTTCCCGTAACTGGTATTCCTCGCGCATACGTTTGTTTGTGTCTTTGAATTCTTTTGTGCCAAAGTGATAGGTGTCTGCATCGCAAAGTATGTGTTGTATAAGGCTGGCCGGGTTGCGGGGCATTTTTGTTGACATTATACAGGCCTCTATTTCAGAAATCAATTCCGTGTCCGATGCGTAGTCTGCCATAAATTTTCGCATCACGTCCACACTTTTTTCTTCGTGATTTTTCAGTCCCGGCGTATATAAATGTCCTGTATCATGAAACCATGACGCTACGTATAACACGAGCATGTCCCTCTCGCTTAAACTGTAATGAGCAGCAATTTCTTTGGTCCTTTCTACTACCGTTCTTGTATGCTGCAGGTTATGAAAAACTAATTTTTCATTTTGAAATTTTTCAAACAAACCCGTAACATAGCCCTCAGCTTTTTTATAAATGAGGTTATAGTCCATACTTTTTATTTAGAAAGTTATATTGAATTTAGTGCCCAAAGAAAAATTAAATAATTGCTCTTCCTTTGAAAAAGCCATCGTGGCAGAAATAAGTACATAGTTATACGCTGTGTAGTAAAACCCAAAACCGTACGAATCGTGCCAGAGTGTTGATTTTTGATCTCTCAACCAAACACGGCCCAGGTCATTAAAACCAATGATCCCAACATCCCCCGGTAAAAAGTAGGATCGCGATTGAAACAGTTTGACGCGTAATTCAAGGCTTGTGTATGCCAGCGCTGTACCCGAGAAACGGTCTTTTCGAAAACCTCTGAGAATATTATTTGCTCCCAGGTTCATCATTTGAAAATACTCATAATGCTTGCTGAAGATCTGGCCATAGCCTAAACGTAAAACGCCGACGACTTTTGCCGGATCCGTCAGGGCTGCGTGCACCGACATATCTGTGGTGAGCGCGGTATAGGGCTTACTTGTTTCCCCAACTCCGGCAACGGAAGTAAATTCAGTGAGCCAGTTGATGCCCCGTGTAGGTAATAAAACGTTATCCAGATTATTGATGAGTAAATTTAATTTTCCACCCACATAAGTTTTTTGCGAGTAAATACTCGACGAGTCCAACCCAATTGATGATGGATTTCCTAAGATTTTATCACTGTTGTCTGAATACTTGTTCCAATAATGATATACTGTTGGCCCGGCCATTACGTGCACCATTGAAAACAATCTTCTCCTTAAGAGAATATCCGCTTCATTATACCTGTATCTCGCTTCATAATAGGAGATGTCTTTTGCCGGGTCTATTTTTGTCTCGTTACCAAGACCAAAGAAATTATTTAGCGTTGGATCTACGTGTATAGCATTTACAAGGATATCCTGTTTGCCAAAAACATGATTAAATTCTCCCTGGTATCTCAGCTGGTAGGAATGGCGAAAAAAAGCAAACAGTGTAGAAATCCGGTGCTCGCTTGCAAACGGTTCCTTCCTGAAGCCGTACGTACGCCGCAGGAAGCCAGCCCCCACCAAAAATTTATCTTCAACATTATAACCGAGGTTCAGCCTTGGAAAATGAACGATGTTGTATTGAAAGCCTGTTGGTGAATAAGCGTTGACGTATGGATCAGCAGAAGTACGATCCTTTGTCCGGCTTGTATGAACAATGAAATTTTTTTCCGCAGTGAAATCGTAAACATAATTTCTCACATTGCCGTTGATGTCGAATGTGTCAAATCCTTTGCCGCCAATCATTCTCAGCTTAATGCGGGAAGAAACATTTGAATCTACTTCGAACATATCCTGGCCGTTTAAACCAAATAACCTGATCTCTTTTGTAACATGCGGATCAAAGACGCGGCTGTACATGAGAGAGCTGGTATCATGAGTAGTTTTTTCCTTTTTGTAGACATTCACTTTCAGGCTGTCATTGGCGTTTGAAATATGAAAATATTCCTCTTTATTGCTTCCCACAACCGTAACAATCTTACTCAGGAAGTCGTAATATTTGAGCGCTGCCTGCGGTAGTTTGCTTCTCCTGCTTTTTAATTTTTCAATGATAGATTCACCGTTGATTGCTGCGACCTCAGGCGGCATTTTGTTTACCGCAACCGTTATGACGCTGTCTGTTAAGCTCTTTTGAAAATCTGCAAGCACGCGTTCCCAGGTTTGCCTGTCAAGCCTGTTAAGAAAAAACCGGTCAAAATCACGTTCGACGTAATTGAACCAAACGATAGAACGGTAGTCAGATTTAAATCCTTTCAGGAAAGGGAGCAAACGAAATGATGCGAGCTCCAGGAGTAATCCGTTTGAATTAAAAAACGCCTGGTCCCTGTCGCGGGGAATGGCGTAATACACTTTGCCTTCACCGGTATCAGAAGTTCCCCATTTCCACTGATCGAAATGCCTGTCGAAGTCAGCGATGTACATGTCGAGCAAGCGCGCTCTTAGTACTTCCTCCTCGTCAATGCGGTCATCATTATCTTCAATAAACTGCTCAATTATTTTAGCCGTGCTTTTTGCGTTTTCACCATTGATCGTCGGCTCTCTAAGCTCAAGAGACACGACCTGGTTGCTAAACTTCTGCCGATAACTTCCAAGCGCCGGATCGTCGGGCATGTAATAAAAGAATGGCTCAGCTTCGGGTACATTTACGGCATTTGCAAGATCGGGGATTGCGAGTGCAGCATAAGGATGCGATGCTGAGATCATATCCTGTACAATGTCTTGTGCAATCGTGCCGCGCAGGTTTACCGGTATCGCTTTTTCAGGGTTTTTATTAATGCTGCGCAGTGTCCATTCTGTTCCATCTTTATCTGCGAGGCGAAGTGAAGCAGTTTGTTTTCCCCCGCCAAGACTTTTTATCGTGTATCCCTGTTTGGTTAGATCGAAGACTTTTAACTGTACCGGCGTGGCCCATATCCTCCGGTAATTATCACCCAAAAAAAACCTTTGTACACTGTTTACGCTATCGTATTCAGGATGGGCTTTTGCAATTACACTGTCTTTGAACGCCGACCCTGCCACGACAACCGATTTTACCGTATCAATTGCCTCGGGTTCCTGCTTCGAAAAATTCACCAACGTGCTGTCGTATGCATGCACCACAGAATCTCCATACACTTCATAAAAATTGAAGTTTACATTCTTGTTTTTTGATACTTCCAGTGTGGCAAATCCCCATTGCTGTTTTCCGTACAACTCATTTTTGTTTTTTGAGACACGGCTCATGTTTGTTCCTGCTCCACTAATAATATAATATGAACTGGTGTCCTTTATTAACTGCAGGTTATGTTCATGACCGGCAACATAAATCACGTTTGAATGTTGTTTGAGTACACTCTGCAAATCACGTATCATGTTTTGATAACCGGGAGCATGAAGGTCCTGCGGAGTACCGAATACGCTTCTTGTAATGGGATAGATGGAGCCGATCACCGGCAGCGGGATATAAAGATTTGGCTTCATGTCGGTGAACGGGAATATGTGTTGCTTCCACGTAAAATATCCGCCATGAATTCCATAGCTCTTCATCGGGTGATGACAGGCGAAAAGCACAAGCTTTTGCGAATTCCTGCTAAGCAGGTCTTCCAGTTGAGCCAGTACTTCCTCTTTTGTTTTGTAAGGACAATCCGATTCTATTCCGGGTTTATCGTAAGGGTGCAGCCACCATTGGCTGTCCATGATGATAAGCACCACGTCCTTGTTAAGAGGAACTTCAACGGGACCGGGACATCCGTCCTCGGGCCAAAACTTCACGTTCTTATCGCCAAGACGATCTATATATTGTCCTTCGCGAACGATCGCTTCCCATCCTCCGGGCCCCTCGCGGTTCCAGTCGTGGTTGCCGGGCATAAAATAGACCTTCGCAGCAGTGCCTTTTGCAATTGTTACCTGCGAATCCAGCACAGCTCTTCTTACATCGTAACCTGGAACCGCATCATCCGGCAGACCTGTATAGTATAAATTGTCTCCGAGGTAAACGATCGTTGTATTGCTATCCAGCTTTATATTCTTCTGCACCGCGTTCACTACGTAGTGCCTGCCATTGTGGAGAGAACCGGCATCTCCGATCAATACAATGCGTTGCTCAACCGAGTCTGCGGTGTTAGCCTGCAAAGAATCAGCCTGGGAAAAAACGGGATGGGAAAGAAATAAAGCAGCGAGCATTATAATGCAGCTCCGGATCATTGCGCTATCTTTTTATATTTTATCACCTGGATATTTGCAGAGCCTTCATCTGACGATTCGTTTGAGATCAGGAGATCGCCCTTTGGAGTAAAGGCAATGCCTTCCGGTTGTTTATACAGGCGGGAACTTAATGGATACACTTTTTTAAAATGTCCATTCATATCTGTGATCACGAGGGCTTTATTCACCGAGGAAATTATGAACAACTCGTGCGTCAAGGGATTGATGGCTGCGCCTGATGGTTTAAAATTTACGTCCTTCAAATTCAGATCGTCTGCAATCTTATCCACGTCGATAGTCACTGGCCCTTTATCGAAGGCCTGGTGATCAATATCAAACGACCAGGAGCTCACGCTATTTTTTTTGTCGTCATGGCAATCTTTGCAGATAAGCACAAGCTTCCTTAATGACGAATCATAATACAAACTTTCAAACTCGTTCTTTTTGTCGGGAAATTTAAAGCTGGAGGTTTGAAGAGAATCATGTCCCGAAAATCTTATTGAAACAAGATTTCCTTTGCTTGATAAAACGTAAAAGACACTGTCAACCAGTTGCACATCTTCATAATCTTCATTGTCGCCGAATTTCCATTTCTGAACGGTGGTATTTCGATCCGGAAAGATTTTGTATAAAGAGCCGGTTGCATCGCTGATCGCAAAGACCCCGGTGTCTTTTGGATAGTAGATAATGCCCGATATCTCGTCAAGCTGGGTAGGAAGCCGCACCGTGGTCGGGTGGTTCAGATCATAGCCGGGCGGTGTTGGATAATTTGGGCGATTATTGCAGGAAAGAATAAATGTAGTGACTACGATAACGTTTAAAAACGATTTAAGACTTTTCATACTAATCCTGCTTGTTTTTTCAATTGCTGACTAAAGAAGTCAAATCCCTTGCCGCTTCTTAAGAAAATATTTCGGACAGATTTTTTGCTGCCAGGCAATTTTGCATTCGCGAATTGAGGAAGACTATCCACGATATTGCGTTTTGTAATTGTATTCCACGAATTTAGGCAAAGGTGAAATAATGTTTCGGAATCATTGTTGTGCGACAAACCGCGCTAAACCCTACCGCATGAGTTTTCGATTTATTACGCCGTCGTTACAGGACGCCTATGGAAACTTTCCGAAACGGGCTTTTGCCCTAATGGTAAAATTTGATCGGACAAGGAAGGGTATTTGAGGATAAGAAACGGTTGCACGCCGCTAACCGTAATTACAAAACTGCGGTCGCGAATGACATCAATGACCGGCGTAGTCTTCAAGGTATTCGAAATGCGGAGTGAGCTGTCCTTGTTTTAAAATGGTCGCGCGTTCAATTACTGCGCTGCCGCCGGTGACAAGATCCGTCAGCACATGTTTTATTAATTGCTCACCAAAAAACCGGCTTGCGTCTCTTGGCAACTCGTTTGGCAAGTTGCCTACTGCCATCAGGTCGATGCTGCCATCAAGGTACGGCGCTGTTTTTTTCCCGGTGGCCCTTTCTACGCCATACACTGGGTCATCGATGGTACCATCGCCCATATTGCAGGGCACGCTGCCATACGTATCGTCGGTAATGTCAGCGATAGTTTTGATCCTGAAATCGCTTCTTTTTAAGTCATCCATTTCAAATAAACGGGGTACGTGTATATCCCAATAAACACCATTCATGAGAACATCCGTTTCGAGCGCAAAAGGAAGGAAAAGGCACTCGTACTCCTGGGGATGTGCATGAAAATCATCTCTTGAATATGTCTT
>DASQJI010000796.1:0-5025 GCA_035631175.1 Parafilimonas sp. | reverse complement strand
ATTGTTCAGATGGAGCCAATTGTGATTGCGTCCATCCGTTCTTTCCTGCGGAGGCGGCGGCTGCGCCGGATCTCCGTCGAGCCACTGAGGAATATCGTAATAGTAAAACTGTTTGTTCCATAACATCCCTGCAAAAGCCTGGCGTTGCACGAGTTTTGCGTCGTTGTCGGTAATTGCTTTCTGGACATTATCATAAAATTCATTTGCCTCACTGATGCGCAACGAAAAGATATTTTCGAAATCCTGAAACGGGTTGCAATGTAAAGTTGATGATAAGCGCAGATCGTATGTTACACTTTGCTGAGCCTTCACAATCGTATCAAAATTGATTGCTGCTTTTGTTCCGCCCGCATTATTAACGGCTTCTTTCTTTTGATGGACAACATACTCGTTGATACCATCCTTTGCATACGATGAATTGTTTGATATCTGAAAAAGACGTTCGGCATTCGTTTCGTTGTCGCAAAATAAAACCTCGCCTTGTTGTCGTTTGTACAGTGTATAATCACCCAGTTTTTTGTGGCTGATCGTAATGTTATTTCCATTTGAAGAAACCAGTGATGGTTTATAATCATCGTATCCCCAGGCCCAGGTGTTGCGAAACCAAATCGTTGGTAAAATATTTAATGATGCGTCTTTTTCTCCGCGGTTATAGAGGGTAATGCGTATCAGTATATCGGTTTCAGATGCTTTCGCATATTCAATGAACACATCAAAATATTCATTGTTGTTAAATATGCCTGTATCGATCAATTCGAACTCCGGATCGAACTTGCCGCGTTTTTCATTTTCATCTGCCAGTGCTTTGTATGGAAACTCGTTCTGCGGATACTTGTAGAGCATCTTCATGTAAGAATGCGTAGGCGTTCCATCAAGATAGTAATACAACTCTTTTACATCTTCACCGTGATTGCCCTGGCCGTTGCTCAGGCCAAATAGGATCTCTTTCAGGATCGGGTCCTTTTTATTCCAAAGCGCAATGGAAAAACACAGGAGCTGATTTTTGTCGCAGATCCCGCCGATGCCTTCTTCGCCCCAGCGATATGCCCTGCTGCGCGCCATGTCGTGCGTTGTGTAATTCCATGCGTCACCATTCGCGCTGTAGTCTTCGCGAACAGTGCCCCATTGCCTGTCGCTAACATAAGGACCCCATTTCTTCCACGATCTTTTTGTGAGGCGAATTTGTTCCTGATTCATGCTTTCTGCGGCAGGCGAGTGATTTACGTATTTTAAGAAAGAAAAATAAAGATAAACGCAATCTGCAAGAGATCGCGCTTAAGTATTCGCCACGGCAGCAGGCTTTGCGGCATTTGTCTCCGGCGTCGATTGCGGCGGCGCGTCTGGCCGGTAGCTCCCTCTTATCAAAAGACGTAAGTTCTGATCGTAGGTAAAGTATTTATACAACCAGTTGATAAAAATTTGAAGTTTATTTTTCACGCCAAGTATCAGCATAAGGTGCAGGCTCATCCATATTAACCAGGCGATCCATCCGCCGAAATGCAGGTCCGGTTTTGGTATATCGACGACAGCAAGATTTCTTCCGACAGTTGCCATCGTGCCTTTATCGTGATACTCAAACTGAGACTGCAGGTGTTTATTTCCATTCACCTGGTGTCTCAGATTTATCGCAAGATTTTTTGCCTGGTTGATAGCAACGTTCGCCAATTGCGGGTGACCGTGCGGATATTTTGGCGTTTCCATGTAGGCAATGTCACCGATCGCGTAAATATTTTCAAAGCCTAATACTTTGTTGTATCGGTCTACTTTGATTCGGTTGCCTTTCACGATCAACGAAGGATCAAGGCCGGCCGGAACATTTCCTTTTACCCCGGCTGCCCAGATCACTGTGTTGCTGCCGATGGTTTCGCCGCTTGATAATGTCACGGTGACACCGTCGTAGCTTTTCACGACAGAATTTGTTTTCACGATGACACCCAGTTTATTCAAATATTTACAGCTCCGGTCGCTGCTTTGCTTGCTCATCACGCCCAATGTTTTTGGGCTACCTTCAACGAGGTAAATTTTCATCATCGAGAAGTCGAGCTCCGGGTAATCTCTTGGTAAAATGTATTTGCGCATTTCGGCAATGGCACCGCTTAGTTCAACCCCCGTCGGCCCGCCGCCGACCACCACAACCGTCATCCGTCTTTGCAATTCGTCATTGTCTTTCGCTATCAATGCATGTTCGAAATTTTCAATGATATGATGGCGAAGCCGCAATGCTTCTGCGGTTGTCTTCATCGCGAAAGAGGTATTCCTGATCATTTCGTTGCCAAAGAAATTCGTGTCGGCGCCGGTCGCTATAACGAGCACATCATAATCAAATTCGCCAATATCAGTTATGATCTTATTTTCAGCCGATCTTATCTCGGTCAACGATGTTAACCTAAAATGAATGTTCGCAGTTCTTTGGAAGATTTTTCGAAGCGGGAAAGAAATATTGCTCGCATCAAGACCAGCGGTTGCAACCTGGTAAAACAACGGTTGAAACTGGTGATAATTATTCTTGTCAATCAGCAACACCTGTATGTCGGCTTGCTTTGCGAGTCTCCTCGCCAGTTTCAAACCTGCAAATCCGCCTCCGACGATGATCACTTTCATGGGAAATATTTTTTAGAGCATGCCTGAAATTAAAACGCCTTCGTCGGCTAAGAAGACAATCCTGCATGCGTTGTTGACGTTTATTTCATCCCCAAATTTCGTGCTTGTATATTTGAGTAAATTTTTCTTTGATAGTTCTTCACCATCAAATATACCATAATGATCCATCGCCGTCGGTTGCTACAATTAGGCACCCTGGGATTGAGCTCGATCGTCGCGCCCAAAGTTTTTGCATCTTCTTATAAAGTTGCCGGCAAAAAACCGCTGGTCATTTCCACATGGGATGTTGGTGTGAATGCGAATAAAGCGGCATGGGAGATCTTGCGAAAAAATGGCCGCGCTTTGGATGCCGTGGAGGCCGGTGTTATGGTTACCGAATCAGAGAACACATGTTGCGTTGGCTTAGATGCATATCCCGACCGCGACGGGTTTGTTACACTCGACGCTTCTATCATGGACGAACATGGTAATGCAGGCTGTGTCGCTTTTTTGCAAAGGATACGGCACCCGATCTCCGTCGCAAGGCGTGTGATGGAAAAAACGCCACACGTGATGCTCGTTGGCAGCGGCGCTCAACAATTTGCGGTTGAGCAGGGTTTTCCGTTGGAAGAAGAAAAGTTGAGCGATAGTGCTAAGAAGGCTTATGAAAAGTGGCTGCAAAAATCGGAGTACAAACCTGTGATAAACATAGAAAACTCAAAGGGAGAAAATTCATTTGCTCCAAGGAAGTTAAACGGCGGAAAATACAACCACGACACCATTGGAATGCTTGCCATCGATGCACAGGGAAATTTAAGCGGTAGCTGCACAACGAGCGGGATGGCTTTTAAAATGCACGGACGTGTTGGCGACTCCCCGATTCCGGGCGCGGGTTTATTTGTCGATAATGAAGTTGGTGCAGCCGTTGCTACCGGTGTGGGCGAAGAAGTGATAAAGATCTGCGGTACGCATATGGTTGTTGAAGCCTTGCGACATGGCGTACAACCGCAAGCTGCATGTAAACTTGCTGTCGAAAAGATCATGAGCCGCAACACAAAAGAACAACTGAAAGACATGCAGGTTGCGTTCATCGCGCTCGACAAACAGGGAAATTATGGCACATATGCAATTCAAAAAGAATTCAATTACGCATTGTGTTATTCAGATGACTTCAACAGGTTGATCGATTCAGAACATGCATTATAAAGGAAGTGACTTCGCAGCACTGACCTAAAAATTATGAGATTAAATTTTTGTGATGCGTTTCGTTACTCTTCGGACTCAACGACGACTGAGCCGGCTGCCAGGTACCTACTTGAAATAGCTGTCTTCAATATTCGATCTGCTTTAATTGCAGCGGCCGCAGGCGCAGATAGAATTGAACTTTGCGAAAACGTTGCGGATGGAGGCACAACTCCGTCCTATGGAAATCTCAAAGTCGCAAAAGAAAACATTTCGATTCCTGTATTCCCAATCATCCGTCCGCGCGGTGGCGACTTCTTTTACACAGACGATGAGTTTCACATCATGCAAAAAGACATTCAGGCTTGCAAACAATTAGGATTTGATGGTGTTGTGATTGGTTTATTAAATATCGACGGTTCAATCGATACAAATAGAACGAAGCTGCTGGTTGACCTCGCTTATCCGATGGACGTTACATTTCATCGGGCGTTTGACAGGTCGAAAGATGCGTTTAAGTCACTTGAAGATATAATCAATTGCGGTTGCCAGCGTATTCTTACCAGTGGCCAGGTTCCGAATGCATTTGACGGAAAGGATTTGATCAAAAAATTAATTGAACAGGCGGATGAAAGGATCATCATCATGCCGGGAAGTGGCGTTCGAAGCAATAACATTAAACAACTGGCGGAATACACCAAAGCAAACGAATTGCACTCATCTGCGAGAAACAATATTCCGTCTCCAATGGAATTTCGTAATGAAGGCATGATGGAAAAATTGGAAAATATTTCCGTTGATGCTGATGAAGTAAAGAAAATGAAAGACGCTTTAAATCGTTGACCTCAACTTTTACAACTTAGGGCCTAACTTTTGCTTTTAACCTTGTACGTGGACTTGCGTAAAAAAATACTCGAAGAAAAAGTTTATTCAAAAGAACAGGCGTTGGCCGTTTCTGAATATGCGTGTTCATCGGCTGAACGATTTGCAAAGTTGATGCAATGTTTTCTTTCAAACGAATACAGGCTCGCGCAGCGCGCGGCATGGAGCGTTAGCTGGGCAGCGAAGCAAAAACCGGATCTTATTGAACCATATCTCAAACATCTCATCGCACAATTGCCGCGGAAAGATGTGCATGATGCGGTGATACGAAACAGCGTTCGCATCCTTCAGCAAATTAAAATACCCGAAGCGCTGCACGGCGAACTCATGAATTATTGCTTTGCATTTATTGAGTCAAACTCCACTCCTGTCGCGATAAAA
>DASQJI010000795.1:0-4609 GCA_035631175.1 Parafilimonas sp. | reverse complement strand
GGCCGAACATTTTCATTCTACATTGCATCAATAGAAAATCAATCTCATGAATACACTCATTAGCAGTTTATTCATAATTCCTGCAGTTGTCAGTGGTCTCATTTTGATCCTCCCTAAATTAATATCGAGAATAGTTATCATCAGTGTTGCTTTTACTTTATCCGGAATTTCGATTTACCTGTTCGTTTCTATTCATGAACCGTATCATTTGGGTGTTCCGAAATATTTCGACCAAATCGTTGCGGTTGCCGATATTATTCTCCTGGTCTTTTTTGCGTGGATCGCCGTTCGGAGAAAAAGCCTTTTGGTGGGAGCGATGTCTGTTCTGCAACTGGGCGCTTTGCTGTATGTAACGAATGACCATACTGTTGAGAGTTCTTTGCAATTCATGGTAGACAAGCTGACTCTTTTTATGTTCCTGCTGATAAATATCATCAGCAGTATCATCTGCATTTTTTCTTTAAAATATATCGACGAAGAAGATTGTAACAACTTCAGAAAGAAATATTTTCTTTCAATACTGTTTTGGTTCATCGCTGTAATGAACGTTATCGTTTGCTGCGATAACCTGGAATACTTTTTCCTGTTCTTTGAATTAACCACGCTTGCCTCATTCCTGCTCATCGGTTTCAGAAAAGACGAAACTTCCACGAGGAATGCTTTAACTGCGTTATGGATGAATCAAATTGGCGGACTTGCAATTCTTGCGGCCATATTTTTTATTAATTATAACGGTTACGGAGAAGGAACATTCAGCAACTTACTGCAACACGCTTCTTCTAACACAATATTGTTGCCTGTTGCTTTATTAAGTATAGCCGCATTAATAAAAGGCGCCCAGATGCCATTCAGCAAATGGTTATTGGGCGCAATGGTGGCGCCTACACCCGTAAGTGCGTTATTGCATTCATCCACCATGGTTAAACTTGCTCCTTTCATCATACTAAGATTATCACCGGTATTAAAGGAAACTTCAGTTGCATGGGTTATCGTAGCGCTAACTGGTTTTGTATTTGTGGCATCTGCTATTGCGGCTTTATCGCAGGATAATTTCAAACGAATACTCGCCCATTCCACGATCTCTTTGCTTGCACTGATGATCATGATGGCTGCAATTGGAACGCCGGCAACTGCGTTGGCGGCCATTACACTTATTCTCTTCCATGGTCTTTCAAAATGCATGCTTTTTCTTGATGCCGGTATCATGGAAAGAGTATTCCATGTAAAGGAAACTTCCGATATGGACAGGCTCGGAGAAAGAGGACCGTTTGCTGCATTTGTTATTACAGTTGGATTTATGTCGTTGCTGCTTCCACCTTTCGGAGCGTTCATCGGAAAATGGTTTAGTATTGAAACATTAGGAGCTCTTGCAGTCAATGAAAGAGTTTTAGGTGCTGTCGTTATCGTTATGATCGCCTTTGGCGGGGCAGTGTTATCGCTCCTGTATTTTAAAGTACTGGGCCTGTCGATTGCCCGTGCGGGTGATAAGGACAAAGTTGAATTTGAAACGCAAAGCGCATTTTATTTTAAACCAATATTGGTCTTACTGGGATTGATAATTGGAGGCGCTCTAACTTTTCCTTTTTTGATGATGCATTGTTTTGCACCGGTTGCTTCGCAGGCTTTGCATGTTCCTGTTGGCATAACTACATCAGGATGGAGTTTGTACGTTGGATCAATGGTATTACCGGTTGTTCCTTTGATGCTCGCATTTTTATTGCTTCCTGCAACCATTGTCCTCGCGATGTTTATCAGGTTTAAAAATGTGGACAGGGCAAAGGAATATGCTTGTGGTGAAAAGATCGATTATTCATTCTCCGCACTCTATTTTTCAACGGACAAAGCGACACCGTACTTCACCGCGATCGGTATTTTGTTTTTTGTGGCTTTGATCGCAGTGGTGGTATTGTAACAAGATTTTGATATGGACGTGTTCCTGAAAATATTATTGATCGCGCTCGCGCCGGTGATTGGTGGGTTTGTATATGGGTTTGAAAGGATCATTAAAGCGCGGATGCAAAGGAGGATCGGCCCTCCGTTACTGCAGCCGTTCTATGATTTTCTAAAACTGGCCGACAAAAGAAAAATGATCGTTCATTCAACGCACGCCTTTCTTGGTATCGTACATTTCTTTTCTCTGTGGTGTGCGCTCGCCGTCTTGCTTCTCGGCGGCGACTTTATACTCGTCATCTTCCTGCACCTTCTATCAACGTCGTTATTGATCGTTGCTGGATACAGCACCCGCTCGATATTCAGTCATCTGGGAGCAAACAGAACCGCGATCAGCATTCTTGCGTACGAGCCTGTATTGATAATGATAGCCGTTGCGGTGTTTGTGCAGACGGGCAGTTTCGAAATTTCTGCAATTTTTAGATACGATCAGCCGCTTCTTTTTTCAATGCCGTTAGCATTTGTCGCTTTGCTGTTGATCCTGCCGATCAAACTAAAAAAATCTCCGTTCGATGTGGCAGAAGCGCACCAGGAGGTAACAGGCGGAGTTGAACTTGAATTTTCCGGGATTTTTTATGAAGCAGTGTATACCGCAAAATGGCTGGATCAAATATTTTGCTATGCGCTCGTGTATTTGTTTGCAGCTAATGACCCGCTGCTGGGATTAGCGCTTGTGGCTATAACTTTTCTCTATGTGAACGCGCTTGACAATTCATCGGCGAGAGTTAATTACAAACAAATGCTGCGTTTTTCAATGATGATAGCATTGCCGGTAGCTTTTATTAATTTGTTGTTGTCTGTTTTACATGTACTAAAATGAAGCTGAATTCTTTTAGAAAAAAATCACCATGGATACTGCACTACAATGCAGGAAGTTGCAATGGCTGCGATATCGAGATACTCGCGTGCCTTGGGCCAAAATACGATATTGAAAGATTCGGAATGATCAACACCGGCAACCCAAAGCAATCAGATATTTTGCTGGTGACAGGACCTGTGACCAAACGTTCGCGTGAAAGATTGGTTGAAATTTATGCGCAGATGCCGGAGCCGAAAGTCGTGGTGAGCTGTGGCGCCTGTGCATGTACGGGCGGTGTGTTTCGCGGCATGTATAACTGCGAAGGCGGCGTTGATCAATACATCCCTGTAGATGTGTATGTGTGCGGATGCGGTACCAGGCCGGAACAAATTATCGACGGTGTGATACAGGCCATTGACATTCTCGAAAAGAAAACAAAAGACCTTGAAGAATCGGTGAGATTGAAGAGACCAGCAATGAAAGAAGGAGCGCAGGTAAACCGGAGAAATATTGCTGCGGAAATTGAAACAGTTTGACAAAATGAAACGAATCGATACAACTGTAGAAAAGGTGAAAGATGATATTCAAAATTTTTATCACTACGAATTGAATCATTTTATCACGATGAATGCTGTTGACCTGGGTGGCAAGATCGAAGTGCAGTGGTTCTTTTGCGATTACCTGCAACCAAACGAGGTCGTTGCTTTTTGTGCGCAGATCACGCCGGATGTCGAAATACCATCTATAACAGACCTCGTACCGTCTGCGTGGGTTGCTGAATCTGAACTCGCTGACCTCATGGATCTGAAAATTGAAAATACTTCGAAAGGCTTTGTTTTAGAACCCGATTTTGAACGTGGTCCGTTAAGAAAAAAGAAATAGCATGGGCAGGAAATATGAAATACCATTAGGTGCGCAGCATATTTCATTGCTGGAGCCGCTTCATTTTAAGTTTACGACGGAGAACGAGAAAGTCGTCGATACAAAAGCAAACCTGTTCTATGTACATCGCGGAATAGAAAAAGCGTGCTGCTCAAAATTCAAATTCCGCCAGGTAAGTTTTGTGGTTGGACGGGTATGCGGGCTGTGCTCCGTTTCGCATACCACTGCATATTCGCAGGTCGCCGAGAAACTCGTGAAGATCGAAGTTCCAAGACGAGCGAAATATCTTAGGATGCTTGTGATAGAATTAGACAGGGTCCATTCTCATTTGTTGTGCTTAAGCCATGTGGCTGAGAATTCTGGTTTCGAAGCGTTGTTCATGAAGACGATGCAGTACCGTGAAGCTTTCATGGAACTTTTGGAGGCGGTGTGCGGCAATCGAATTCAATATGATTTCTCAATTGTAGGTGGCGTTTCACGCGATTTGAGGCCGACCGTAGCGGAGATGATCACGGAACGGATGAAAACTTTTGAACCGCAACTTGACGAACTGACAGAAATATTTCAACACAACTGGAGCTTATCATTAAAAAATAAAAAGGCCGGAGCGATAAGCCGGGACGACGCGCTGAGACTCGATGTGGTGGGACCGTTTGCGCGTGCTGCCGGAGTAGCGACCGACGTTCGCAATGAAACCGAAGACCTGCTGCCATGGAAGGAGGCAGGCTTTGAAATCGTGACGGAAACAAGTGGTGATGCTTATGCGCGCAACATGGTTCGTTTGCGCGAGATCGGGATCTCGATGCAGATCATACAAAATGTCGTTAACGGATTGCCCGAGTCAGCCTTGCTTACGGAAACAAAAGCTTTCCCTGACGGTGAAGCGGTAGTTCGGCTTGAGGCTCCGCGCGGAGAATTATTTTATTATGCAAAAGGCAACAAAACCCAAATACTCGAGCGCCTGAAAATTAAAGCGCC